>RPQS01000098.1 GCA_003818605.1 Candidatus Zhuqueibacterota bacterium
CGCCACCAGCGGCGAAGCGAAAGCCGTCAGTGAAGCATGATGCCATTTACGTTCCCGAATGCCCGGAAGGGCGGCCTGACAAAAGCGCATTTCAAATTCATAGGCCAGCGCAATTCCTAAAATCAGATCGCGCCCGCTCCGATTACGGGCCTCCCCGACGCTTAAGGCGGCCGGGATAAGATCCGAGGGGTGGCACGGATCCTGATTCCAGTAGATGTCATTGTAGTCGAGTGCTCTAATCAGCAGGGCATTCACAAAACTCGTATGCAGCGCGGGAGCTTGTTCACCGCTGCCGATAATCGTGGATTCGGCGGGGCCGCCTAAGTCGCGCATACAGGCCCGGATAATTCCGGCGTCCGGAGTATTCAATCCTCCATAAGCGCATCCCAAAGAATCCCAAAGGAAACGTTTGACTTGATGCACGGCGTCAGCCGAAAGGTCTTCGTACCGGACCTTGGCGGTGAACTCCGCCATTTGCTCAGTGACCGTAGACAAAATTCCTCCTTGTATTTCGGTTAGAAAACGAATTCCAAATCAGCTCTGGCTAAAAAAGCCAGGATTGCCAGCAAGCCCATCAGCATGGTCAGACTCTCCGCCCTGATCGCGCGCACCAGCTTAATCTGCCCCTTTGTTTTCAAATAGCTTTCGGGATGCAGTAATCGGGCGAAAGAAAACCAACGGGGGACGGATCGGCAGTATTGTTCATAAGCCGCGCCAAATCGCGAACGCTGCACATGCTCTTCCCACTCGATGATGAGGGCGTAGATCAGACCGCAGATCAACAAGGTCATGATGACATACCAAGGGGTGCGAGACATCATGGCGATGCCCAGCGCAATCGCTCCCTCGCCGAGATAGACCGGATTGCGCGTGACCGCGTAGGGACCGTCGGTGACCATTCTCACAATCGGATTGCGGATTGGATCTATGCTTCCCACAAACGTGTAGCAGACGACCCGCAATAGTGTCCCGAACAGTATTCCGATCCCGCCGGCAAACAACATGAAACCGCCACGACCGTTCGGAGTCCCGTGCGGCGTGATGAATAATCCCACTCCGATTAACGGGGCCAGCAGCCAGACCCGGTGCCGATGCAGCAGATCACCGACGACGTGACGAAAGTTTTCGTTGAAGAAAGCCATGAAAATCCCATGTTGGAAGAACGCACTCGCCGCGTCTCGAAAAATCAACCGTGTAGCCGAGAAGCGACATCGAACGTATCACGAGAGCATCGGAGTCCGCAGCGGAATTTACCCGTTATCCTGCAGAATCGGACGTAGGAAACATCGTGCAGAGTGAAATATCCCGCACAGGGACATATCTATCCTTCGCAATTTGCATCGTCATGCCGGGCAGAATGACGCAGGCCGAGTTCGGAAAAGTGCGCGTTTTTTTCATGCGGGGATCAAGTCGAACAAACTGTCACGCGGGATGATGCTCTTCCGGAATGGCAGGGAATATTCGCACACAAGCTCCGCCGACCGGTGAGGAACCGAATATCGTCTGCCAACACCACTCCAATAGCGGATGCCTTAGCACGAAAGAATGGCGTGATGTCGAGAGCCCGCAACGTGATTGCATTGCGCAAACCGAGTGCAATCCGGTCTCGATTTTGCTTATGTAAGTTCTTTGGAAAATCATTATAGAAATCCAGGATGGGGTATCCGTACTATTTACTGATGAATTGACCGGCCTATGAGGATCAGCACGGTTGAACTTAATTAGAATATGACGAAAAAGCAAGATGATGCGGCCATTTTACCCGACCTTGTTTTAGGTACAGACAGCCTGTAAATGCACCCTAAAACCACGTACCTGAGCTGAACAGCGGCGGACCACAACTAAAAATCGGGCGAGAAACAGATGCAAGACCAAGAATATCAAGATATTGGATTAGCGTTTCTGGGTTCATTGGTCCCCGGAATCATTCATAATCTGGCTACTCCATTATCCGGCGTACTGGGAGCAACACAGCTTTTAGAGAAGCGTGTCTCTTCTATTACGGATCTTTTACGCGATTTGGACAGACTGGATGAAACGGAACGAAACGAATTAATCAAGCAATTCGACCGGAACCGGACGAATGTAGATATTCTGGCGAAAAATGCCAGACATCTCGCGGACATTTTGCAGGTTATCGTTCAGCGGATCAATCGCGGCAACAGCACGGTGAAAGACTCGCACTGCATAAACGAACTTCTGCAGAGCGAGATTCGATTCTTAGAGGCGAATCTGACGTTCAAGCATAAAGTCAAGAAGCAGATATCTTTGGGTTCGGACACTTCCGCGGCGAAATTTGTCTATGGGCACGTGGCCAACGTGATTGACGAGTATGTGACGTGCGTATTGGCCGCACACGACCTGACCAAAGGCCTGATAGAGATGGATTTTACGACGACGTCCACGGAAACACACGTCCAACTGATTATGGAGGCCCGGTATCAGGCGGGCGACTCGGAAGCGACGGAATCGGACGTGTTGGCGATCTGTCTGGAGCGGCTGCAGACATCGGGTTGGAGTGTGCAAGAGGAAAAGCGGACCGGTTACTGCAAGCTATGTTTGTCGGTTCCGCGGCGCTCGTCCCCTTGATTTTTAGGCGGCCATTGCGTATCTTTCAATTCACAAATTTATTGATCGAGACCGAATGGTCTCGATTCTTTTTCTGCAACCGGAACCTTGCCAGAGAACGGCAGATGGGCAAATCGAAATGTTCGACCCGCAAATTTTTAAGCACGCCGGAAGTTTTTCCAAAGAGACGGAAATCGCCTTGCAGGCGGCGCAGCGCGGCGGGGATGTGCTGCTGAAATTCTGGCGGCAGTTGCAGGATTCGCAGATTCAGGAGAAAGGAATCGGCGATCTGGTTACTTCCGCCGACGTGGCTTCGGAGGGTGCGGTTTCCGAGTTCCTGCGGAGTGAAATGCCGGAGATCGCACTGGTTTCGGAGGAAGGAACGCTTGCCGAGGGCCGCGGTGCGGTTTGGTACATTGATCCGTTGGACGGCACTACGAACTTCGTGCAGCAGTTTCCGGTTTTTGCGGTGAGTATTGGTTTGGCTGCGACGTCCGACCGCGGTCATGCAAGCCTGTTGTGCGGAGTGGTGTACAATCCCGTATCCGGCGACGTTTTTTACGGGGCGCGGAACTGCGGCAGTTTTCTGAACGGAAAACGGCTGCACGTTTCCGGCAAAAAAAAGATCGCGGATGCGGTTTTAGCGACGGGTTTTCCGCGAAGGCACCATGAAGAGCTGCCGGTCTATCTACGGGAATTCGACGTGGTATTCCGCCAATGCCGGGCTGTGCGAAGAGCGGGCGCGGCTTCGCTGGATTTGTGCTGGACAGCGCAGGGAATTTTCGACGGATTCTGGGAACACCGGTTATCTCCGTGGGACGTTGCCGCGGGAGCCTTGATTGTGGAAGAAGCGGGCGGAGTGTGCACGGATTTTTCCGGCACAAGAACTTTTTTGGATGACGGTAATATTCTCGGTGCTCCACCGGCCATACATCATGCCATGCTGAAGATTCTGAAAGAAGTTCGAGATTCCGGATAACGCTTTGGCAAATGATGCAGGGACGCATTCACATTAAAGCCATTCACGAAAATGAATGGCTTTTGTATAACGGTCAGTTCAGCGGCCAAATGATATTAGTTTCATATCCGCTGTCGTGTTCGAGCCGTAGCCTCAGCGGCGCTGCATTTTCCGGCGGATCGAATTCGTATATGCCCGGCCGCAGGGTATCATTCACCAGGATTCTTGCGGGCGCGGACAACACGGACAGATTGATTCGTCCCGTCCGTCGCACGTAGAGATTGATCTTTTCGCCCGGAAGAATCGACGCGGGCACTAACTCACATTTCGCTTGAGACTGATATTTATCCGGGATAACGGCCGTAATAACCACCGGGAATACGGATTCGCTGGATTGTCCGACCGCCGCGAGTTTGTAATAATAACTCACACCGGGACGCGCCGTGGAATCGCGATAGCTGTATTCCACGGAATCACGCGCCCACCGGACGTTCAATTCGGTTAGAACGGCGAAATTGCCCAGCTCTTCATAGCCGCGATAGATCCGGAATTTGACTATCGTCGGCGATTGGCGGTCAAGATTCCAGTTTAGCCGAATGCCTTCACTGCCCGCAGCCTGTGCCGAGAAGAGTGCAAGATCCGAAGTCAGTTCGGGAATCATTCCGGACGATTGAGCGAAGCCAAGCAAGGGCAGGCAACAAAATACTGTGATAAAGATAAAAACAGACTTTGAGCTTTTCATGGACTGCTTATGCCTTTCCAATTCCGCACGCCCTATCCACAGGGGACCGTCAGGATTGTGTGTCGAACTCGAGGGCTTGGCGACGTCCCTCGTTTTCATTAATGAACAGCAAGAGAATCAAGCCGGCGAGGAAGAATACGATCAGGGATAGTATCCCATAACGCAGGCTTCCCGTAAGATACACCGCCAGGCCGAAAATCAGCGGACCTACGGCACTGGCAAACTTGCCTGAAATACCGAAGAAACTGAAAAACTCGGCGGAACGATGGGGGGGAATCAATGTTGCCTGCAAGGATCGCGATGCCGCTTGTGACCCGCCCATGACGATTCCGGTGAGTACGCCAAGAATCCAGAATTCATGGTGTGGATTACCAAGAAGGCCGAGTTTCCATCCCCACACCACAATGATCAGCCAACCGCACAGACTGGCGATTACGCTGCGTTTGTTTCCCCAGCGATCCGCCAGCCACCCAAAAAACAAAGATCCCGCAAAAGCAATTCCCTGGACCATGAGGAAAAACGTGATTATTTCCGCATCGCTGAATTGAAGTTCCTGCTTCGCAAAAATCGAAGCCATGACGATGACGGTTTCGATACCGTCATTATAGATGAGATACGAGACAAAGAAACGCGAAAAGTGCGGCAGCTCGCGCAGCCTCGGAATAATGTCTTTCAAACGAGTGAAAGCAGCGCGAAAGGTGCGCGCGATTCCGGCAGGCGCGGAAGGTTTCCGTTCCCGAACCGCTTTAAAGAGGGGGATGGAAAAGAGCAGCCACCAGATAGCGACGGACAAAAAGCAATCGTGAACGGAGAAAAAGTTCTCCGGCAAGCCGACTGCTTGCGGAAAGCGGAGCATCACCAGATTGATGGCAAGCAGAAAGCCGCCGCCGAGATAGCCCCAAGCCCAGCCCAGCCCCGATACTTTGCCGAAATCTTCCGGATCGGCGACATCGTAGAGCATAGCGTTGTAAAACACATTGCCGCCCGCAAAGCCCACTTGCGCCGCTACGAAGATCCAACCACCCCACAGCCATTCCCCTTCGCCGACCGTTGCCAGCAAAGCGGTAGCGCCGACTCCCAACACAAGATGCAGCGCCAGCATCCGCTTTTTCATGCCCTGCAAATCACTCAGTGCCGCCAAAACCGGTGACGTCAGCGCGATGATAACCATACTAAGCGCGACAAAAAATGAGAATACGGACGCCCCCGGTATATTCTCGCCTAAGAACTGAACCCCTTCCCTGCCGTTTGCCGCAGTTTCCGTATAATATACATTAAAGATCACCGCGAGAATCGTGGTGGCAAAGGCGGAATTGGCGAAGTCATAAGTCGCCCATGCCCAGACCTGTCCTGGATTGCGGCGGCGGAAATGAAAAATATCGGACACGCAGCTTTACCGTAAAAGTTGCAATGTTCGGGAGACGGAAACATCATCCGCTTTCAAGCGGTAGATGTACATACCGCTGGCGGCGGGAAAACCCATGTCGGTCAGCCCGTTCCACACTACCGTCGTGTGTCCGGTTCCGCTGCCAACGAACAAACGACGAACCTCTTGTCCTAAAGTGTTGTAGACAACCACGGACACAGACCGGGCGCTTATCGGAGCTGAGAAATGAATTATCGTGGTAGGATTAAACGGATTGGGATAGTTTTGTGCCAGCTCAATGGATGAGATGAGTTCGGTTCGCGAAATGACAGGATTCAGGCTATCCGGGAACCAGTCAAGACAACGGGCAAGAAATTCCGCGCGCGTATTCGAACCGCTGATCCCCGAGACGGCTTCCAATCCGAAGCTCAGAAAAATGTAGTGTCCGTTTTCGTAGCCGCCGGACACTCCGCAGACTTCATCGCTTCCCAAAGCGTATCGCAGTATTTCCGTTGAACCTTCCAGCGGCCAGACGGATGCCGGACTATTTTGATTCCATGCTCCGCCCGCACCGATGATGTAGAGATCCAATTGATCCGTAATCGGATTTCCAGCGATTCCGGCGGCGCGCCGCCCTCCGCAATTCGGTGTACGCGAGGAACAGTGAAGTACCGTTGTCAGGAAAGTGGATGCCGGCCCGAGGTTGTCGGTGATATTTTGTCCCGCTAAAAGCACAGAATGGCCGTTCCGGATGCAGCTTTCGAGCGAATCTTGTTCTTCTTGTTCGAGCGAGGTCACGGAATCGCCGCCCGTGAACCAGATCGTGACCGGTATGCCCGTGAGATCGGGAAGCCCCGCCGCTATTCTGTTCCACGTGCGCGCACGAACTTGAAGCTCGGCGAGGGAGGATTCGTAATACGTCTCTAAGCTGTCTCCGGCATCATCATCAATCAGCGCGATATCCGTGTTGAGGAGATGAAAATCAATCTGCGGAGGGGTTGGAGTCGGAATGAAACCGGTTGTTCGCTCATCAGGCATAAAACGAAAAGGCGGGATGACGCGGATTGTGTTGGTTCCGGCCATCAGTTTTCGCGGCCCGTTCGTGTAGAACTGATTAGCCTGCGATCCGACTGCGGTCCAAAGCGAATCCGGGTAGGCTTCGTGATAGAACTCCACGCGAGCGGCGATGGCATCCGGCGAATTCCCCGCGAGAATGAGTCCGAAGACTTGGCATCCGCGCCGGATGTCGAAAGCCGTTGTCAGAGTATCGTTGGCAGGATTCTCATCGTTGGCGGCACGTACTTCCAAACAAATCGGAGACACCGGAGGCAGAGTTTCATCATCCGCCAAGACCCAGCGCTGCGCGAATGTAATTATCGTATCCGCTCCGGCGGCCAGCGCGACTTCGAGCGAATCTAATATATTCATACCGGCTGCGCGCACCCATGCCGTCATATCTACGACGCCGAGATTTATAACACGACTCGAAACCGAGAACGTATCACCCGCGAGATGGGGTCGAAGAGGATCAGGCGTGACGAATCCCGCTGCGGATACGTCACGAACGGGCGAAGCATTGATAATCCGTTCCATTCCCATCCAACCCATGTAGGCGCTGACCCACGAATGATCGTTGGTCACGGGAAAACTGCGTCCGGGCGGAATTCCGCCGTCGTTGTCTGTATCCAGCCCGATTAGGGAATCGGTGATAAAGACGGCATTATGCCAATAGGTCGAATCGCCCGTGATCCTATAGCAGACATGGTGGGCATTGCAGTACCACGTATTGAAGGAGTGGTTCCAATCTCCCGTAGGCTGCCACACATCCAGCAATGATCCATACTGATTCAGCCAGGTTCTTCCACTGTCCGGATACAATGCGAACAACGATTCGCAGATCCCCCACAGGGCTGTACCTCCGCATAAAGCCCAGCTTTCATTGGCATAAAACCGCTGGGGATTCGATTCAAACCATTGTCTGAGCCGCCGGGCCTGTGTCAGCGTAAAATTCTGCCAATCGGAGCGCTGCCGGTACAGTGCATGAGGATACATGCCGCCGATTCCTAAGCCCTCGGCACAAGGGTCTACTTGATTAAGCGATGTGCTGTTCGGATCGAAGTTCAGAGGATGAGCCGCCATCCACAAAGCGCAGCTATCCGCATACCACGTCCACGAGGTGTCCTGATACGCTTCCCGATATTTTCGTTCGGCTTCAAATCCCCAACCGCAGTTATGGATGGCGTAATATCCGCCTCCTTCACGCCACGCGGGAAAACGATTGCAGTAGCCTTGCGCTAGCCGGATATTGGGACCGTAACTTGCCGTATCGCCCGTCCAGATGGCATACTGCGACCAAACGCGAATCGCTTCCTGCGTATTATCGGTCTGAATGATGCCGTGATCCGAACCGCTTTCCCCTTCGATCATGCCGCCTCGATTGTTTCCGGGGTTTGTATATTGTAAACCGACCAGAAAATCGCACAGCATGCTGTAATGATGAAAATAGGCGATCTCGTCCAGAGTTGAGCGGGTGCGTTGTCCGAGAGGCCGATCCTGACGCGGTAAAGACGCGGCTCCGCTCCGCACAAATTCGTCCTCAATTTGTTCAGGTGTCCAATACGGAGTTGCCCAAACACAATGCGAAAGGAACAGCGTGCCGATGATTGCGGCGGACAGCCGGATGTACGTCTTGAACCGCATCGTTTGTGAGCCTCTACATGAATTTCTTGAAGAATTTCAGGATACCTTGATTCCAGGCCACACGGTGGGTAACGCCCGTGCCATGCGGGATCTCCTGCTTATGATCGAGGTACCATTGGTAGCTGCGAATTAAAGCGTCGGCATTGGAATACTTGGGCTTCCAACCGAGGACCTTCTGCGCTTTGTCAATGGAAACAAAACTGTCCTGATCGGCCGTTCCGTAGATCCATTTGTAAAGCGGTGAAAGGCCGGTGGCTTCGAATACGCGCAGTGCGAATTTAACCGGCCCCGCCGGTGTTCCCCAGGGGCGGGCACCGCCACCGGCGTAATCGCACATAGCTTTCACATCTTCATAAACCGTCTTGAATTCCTGCGCGCCGACGTGGAATGAGTCGTTGCATATTTTGGCGTCTAAAGTCCCGGCGAGATAAATCGCTTCACAAAGATCGTCCACTTCAAGCAGTTGATAACGGTTTTTTCCCTTGCCGATCATGGGGATGCGTTTGCCGCTTTCCACCCAATCATAAAGAATGGCGAAAACACCGAGGCGATATGTGCCGATAAAGCTTTTAGGACGGATAATCGGGACGCAGAGTTTATCGCGATATTGGAGGCAGACCATTTCCGCTTGAATCTTGCTTTCTCCGTATGGTCCGACTCCCTGTAATCTATCGGTTTCGACCAGAGGATGATGGTCGGGGATTCCGTAGACCGAGGTAGAGGAAATGAATATTAGCCGTGGAATCTTGGCGGCAACCGCCGCATCGAGCACCTGCTTCGTACCGTGCACGTTTGTGGAAAATATGTCAGAAGGTTTCCATAAGGGCAAGGCTGCCGCTCCATGAACGATCAAATCGGGATGATGCTCGGCAAGGATTTTGTCCATTCCGGTGCGATCACGAACATCATGATTAATGAAAACACAACCTTTCGGATACTCCGCTTCATCGTAGGGCGCGATATCCTCCAGAATCACGTTCCAACCATGATTGGCAAACCAGTGCGCTGCGTGCAAACCCAAAAAACCTGCTCCGCCTGTTATTAAAACCTTGGACACGAAAAAACCTCCGGTGAATATGCTGTGGTAGTGAATATGACAATCGCACTGGACTACCAACAGATTATTGAAAGAAAACCAATTTCCGATCAAGAGTGCAACGTAAATCATTGAATACGTTGGATAACAGAGATTCAATAGGCACGCTGCAAAGGCAATGATGGCACGAAGTCATTCAATGTCTATCATTAAAGATAACAATATGCATCTGAACATTCAAGCATGGCTGCTGGCAAGAATCCATGAAAAGAGATAGCATTGACATTGACTATGATGGAAAGTATATTATTAGGTTAGGCTAATAGGAGGCTAAAATCAACCCTTCCGATAAGATCCACGATCAATGCGGAATCATGGGAGTCTTTGGACACCCCCATGCCGCGGAATTAACTTATCTTGGCCTCTTTGCTTTGCAGCATCGTGGTCAGGAGTCGGCCGGTATTGTCTCAACCGATGGAACTGCCCTGTATGATGTTCGGGGCATGGGGTTAGTGGCGGACGTCTTTAACGACCATTCGCAATTCAATCACTTGGCCGGAAACCGGGCCATCGGTCATGTTCGATACTCCACCGCCGGAGGTTCCACGGCGGTTAACGTTCAACCGCTGGTTGTGCGAACCAAAGATGGCCCCTTGGCCGTGGCACATAACGGAAATCTGGTCAATGCCCGCGAGCTCAGGGAACAGCTGGAAAGTGAAGGAGCCATTTTCCAAACAGACTCCGATACGGAACTGTTTGTGCATTTGATTTCGCGTTCAAGGGAAACGACATTAGCCGGTCGAGTTGCGGAAGCTTTACGTCAGGTACAGGGCGCATTTTCGCTGCTTTTTATTTCGAAGGACGAGATGATTGTCGCGCGGGACCCGCATGGGTTTCGGCCGTTGTGCCTTGGGGGGAAAGGCGATGCGGTGGTAGCGGCTTCCGAAACGTGCGCGATGGACTTGACCGATGCTACGTATGTTCGCGATGTAGAGCCCGGCGAAATAATCACGGTCAGCGCGCGCGGAATCGAATCCATGATGTACGCGCCGGCATCGCTTCACATGTGCGTGTTCGAATTGATCTATTTCTCACGTCCCGACAGTTACGTTTTTGGCGGTTCGGTGGATCGCAAACGGAGGAAGCTCGGCAAGATTCTGGCGCAGGAAGCTCCGGTGGATGCGGATATTGTGATTTCGGTTCCCGATTCGTCGAACACGTCGGCTTTGGGATATGCCCGCGCCGCAGGATTAAAATATGAAATCGGCTTGATTCGAAATCACTACATCGGACGCACGTTTATCAATCCTTCGCAGTTCATGCGTTCCTTCAATGCGCGCATCAAGTATAATCCTGTAGTCGGAGTATTGAAGGACAAACGCGTCGTGCTCGTGGAGGATTCGATTGTCCGGGGTACAACGCTGAAGAAACTCGCGGACATCTTGAAAAAGGCGGGAGTGAAGGAGATTCACATTCGTGTGGCTTCTCCGCCGATCCGCTTCCCTTGTTTTTACGGGATGGATTTTCCGACGCGAAAGGAACTGATCGCCGCATGGAATTCTCCCGAGCAGATTCGCGAGTATCTCGGAGTGGATTCGTTGAAATATCTTTCCGTCGAAGGCATGTTGGCGGCCACTTATGATGAACCGGGGCGGTACTGTGCAGCGTGCTTCACGGGTGAATACCCTGTGTCTCTGTCCGAAGCGGAAAGTCAGCGTCTATCGGAGTACGATGACCAGGAATGGGCGCAGGCTGAACTCGAGCGAGTCATTCGTTCGTTGGATTGATGCGGGAAAAGATTGCGTACGATTTGATTTTTCCATTTGAATTTTAGGGAGAGTTATCCGGTGCCGGATCCGGCCAAACGTTTGTGCACGATCGCGAACTTCATCAGCATGGGGCGGTTGTTGCTGCTCATCCCGTTGTTCATCTTTCTGAAGATGGGCGATAAGGATAACGGCAATTACTGGGCTATGGCGGTGATGGCGGCGGCGCTCGTGTCGGACATGCTGGACGGATTTCTGGCCCGGCTTCTAAAGCAGGAGTCCGATTGGGGAAAGATGCTTGATCCGGTTGCGGACAAGCTCTGGATTTGCAGTCTGGCTCTATTTCTTGCCCAGCCCTGGCGGGCGCATCCGCTGCCGTGGGGCTTTCTGGTTCTCATTTTAGCCCGCGATTTGACGATTATTACCTGCGGAATCCATGCCTTCCGGCGCACCGGGATTGTGATGACGTCAAACTGGGTGGGTAAAATCACCATGTTTTCCGAGGCGCTGACGCTGATTGCGTTCACGATCAATTGGACGCCTTCGTTTTTTCCCGCTCTGACTCCGCGAGCACTGATGTGGGTTACCGTACCCTTGATTATTCTGTCGGCTTGGGTCTATGCGCAGCGCTTTCGGAATCTGATCGCCAATGCCGCCCGCAATGCCTCATTGCACGACCGGTCAACACCTTTGAAAGTGAGTTCCTGATTTATGTCCGTTCGTTTCTATAATACACTTTCGCGCCAAATTGAGGACTTTTCCCCCCGCGAAGAGGGAAAAGTCAAGATGTATACCTGCGGCCCGACGGTTTACGACCGGGCGCACATCGGAAACTTCCGCACTTTCCTGTTCGCCGATTTGCTTCGCCGCTATCTGAAGTATCGCGGCTATGACGTCTACTCGGTCATGAATATCACGGACGTGGACGACCGGATCATTCGCGGCGCGAATTCCGAACACACCGAACTCCGCACATATACCGATCCGTGGATTCAGAAATTCTTCAACGATTTGAACCTCTTGGGAATCGAACCGGCGGATCTCTACCCGCGGGCTTCGGATCATATTCCGGACATGGTCAATTTAGTGAAGAAACTCGCCGAACGCGGTCATGCCTATAAGGTAGACGGAGACTACTACTTTAAAGTGGAGTCTATGCCTGCTTACGGCGAATTTGCCCGTTTGGACATGAGTGCCCTGCGAGTAGGAGAGAGAGTCCAGGATGATAAGTATGAGAAGGAAGACATCCGGGATTTTGCGCTCTGGAAGGGATATTGCGAGGAAGACGGCAACATCTTTTGGGATACCGACATCGGTCGCGGCCGTCCGGGCTGGCACATCGAATGCTCGGCGATGTCGCTCAAATATTTGGGAGAAGATTTCGATATTCATGCGGGCGGCGTGGATCTGGTTTTCCCGCACCATCAGAACGAGATCGCGCAATCGGAATCCGCAACCGGGAAACGTCTGGCGCGTTTCTGGATGCACGGCGAGTTTCTTTTGGTAGACGGAGCGAAAATGTCGAAGTCGCTTGGAAATTTCTACACGCTGCAGGATCTCATGGATCGCGGCTGGAAACCGCGCGAAATAAGATACGCTTTAATGGCAGGGCACTATCGGCAACAACTGAACTTCACGTTCACGGGCATGGAAGCGGCGCGCGCCGCTCTGGAAAGAATTGATTGCTGCCTGCAGAACCTGCGTTGCGCGCACGGCGGCCATGGCCCAAGCGAAACAGCGGCCGCTCTTAAGGAGCACGAAGCGGCTTTTACCGCGGCGATGGACGACGATCTCAATTTTCCCTTGGCCTTGGCATCAATATTCAATCTGATCCGCGACCTGAACATTCTCTGCACGGAAAACAAGATTGGGACTACCGAAGCTACGATGATCCTCGATACCCTGAAGCGGTTGGACTCCGTGCTGGGTTTCTTACATATTGATAAGGCTCAAGAAACAGATTCAGAAATTGACAGTTTAGTCTGCGCACGTGATGAAGCCCGGCGAACTAAAAACTGGGCAGAGGCTGATCGAATTCGCAAGTTGTTGTCTGATATGAGCATAGTTGTTGAAGATCGAACTGGCGGTTCTGTTTGGAGGCGAAAATAAGGAAAAAATACCGGAATTGGGGGAGGCATGAGCTGAAACCGGCGTAATTTCTGAAAAATGGGGCAGGAAAGACCTTGAACGGTCTTGACAACGTCTTTGTAGCTTCTTAACTTTAAGTCTTGACTTTTCGGCGGTCTACTTCCACTGCTGGCGTAGCTCAACTGGTAGAGCAGTTGATTTGTAATCAACAGGTTGCGGGTTCAAGTCCTGTCGCCAGCTCTGAGCTTATTGTTAACAGATTGGTCAGCCTCCTCCGGAGGCACAAGGTGGCGTGCCCGAGTGGCTAAAGGGGGCAGACTGTAAATCTGCTGGCAGACGCCTACGGTGGTTCGAATCCATCCGCCACCACTATCGTACCCCGCCTCTGGGTTCGATCCAAAATTAATTTTTTAGGGACCTTAAGGTGCATCGTAGAAGAAGCGGGCACCCTAAGAGGCTCTTTTCGTGTTTTCTTGCGGGCGTAGCTCAGTTGGTAGAGCATCAGCCTTCCAAGCTGACGGTCGCGGGTTCGAACCTCGTCGCCCGCTCTAAGGACCATAAGCTCTTATTCTCGCCACGTTCCATAGAAATCTCCGAGGCGAAAACAGAGCATCCAGATTTTTGCTCGTGTAGCTCAGACGGTAGAGCGCGTCCTTGGTAAGGACGAGGTCAGCGGTTCAATCCCGCTCACGAGCTCCAACCGTAGAAGATTCTACGCGTTCTGCCGATCTCCTGCCGCTTGCCTCTAAGCTCTGCAGCGTCGGTTCGTAAATCCCAATCCGCAGCAAATCAGTATCCATAGATGAACGTTTTTGAGGAGGATTAACCAGGATGGCCAAGGCGAAGTTCCAGCGTACCAAGCCCCACGTGAACATCGGCACCATCGGCCACGTGGATCACGGCAAAACCACCCTCACGGCAGCCATTACCCAGATTTTGGCAAAGAAGGGTCTGGCGCAAGCGAAGAAATACGACGAAATTGATAACGCCCCCGAAGAAAAAGCGCGCGGTGTTACGATTAACGTCCACCATGCCGAGTATGAAACCGAGAAGCGGCACTACGCACACGTAGATTGTCCGGGCCATGCCGACTATATCAAGAACATGGTGACCGGCGCGGCTCAGATGGACGGCGCTATTCTGGTGGTTGGCGCCGATGACGGCCCCATGCCGCAGACTCGTGAACACGTGTTGCTGGCCGGGCAGGTAAACGTCCCCGCGATGGTTGTTTTTCTTAACAAGACCGATCTCGTGGATGATCCCGAATTGCTCGAACTCGTCGAAGTGGAAGTCCGCGATCTTCTCAGCAAATACGGATTCCCCGGAGACGATATTCC
>RPQS01000099.1 GCA_003818605.1 Candidatus Zhuqueibacterota bacterium
GCCTGGCTCACGCAGTTCCGAAGAATCCCGGTGCGCTACGAGTACTGGATCGAGAACTACCTCGGCTTCCTCCACCTCGCCTGCATCCTGATTCTCCTCCGATATTTTTAAGATAAGCTCTAGCAGATTATTAGGCAAATTTGCTTTTGCCTGACCATCTTTTGTCAAATGTACTAGAGCTTCTCTTTTATCATGCCATTGGATACCAAGGCTGGGTCTTGGATTTATCATGATAGCCTCCACTATCTAAATTGGCGTTTATTTTTGAATCTTAAAATGCAGATCACAATCAAGAACAAATATTCCTACTAAAAAGCATAAAAAAGGTCAGAGTTGTGCACTCTGACCGGACTAAAGCTGAAAGGCTGAAACGCTGAAAACTGATAAAAACATAGCGGCCATGACGGAATCCCCGCTACCAGTTATTTTATCCCTGCTCAATTTTCATCAAATTGTCGCCATCTATCGTCAATATACACAAGGGGAGGGGGAAAGTCAAGAGGAAAGGATGAAGGATGAAGGATGAAGGATGAAGGGAAGAAGAGACCCCCCTATCGGGCCCCCGTCCACGGGGGGAAAACAAGCACTCGCCCCTTTGGTCCTTCCACGACTGAAAAGGATGAAGAGGAAATGATGAACGATGAATGATGAATGATGAACTTGGAAATGAAAGACTTGAAAACGCCCCCTTTCGTCCCCCCGTCCACGGGAGGAAAACAAGCACTCGCCGGATCATGCTGCGACTCGCGTGTTCTCCCGCTATCCGTTGCGCTTCTTGCGACGATGCTGAACCCTGTTAGAGACAGGGATTTTTATCAGAGCGTCTTGGCGCAGCGGAATCCGCTGCCGTCCCAGTAAGCGTTGGTTCCGCCGAAGTTGCGCCAAGCACAGCGGGACATTTCACCACCGACCCAACTGTAGGTGCCGCCGCGCATCACCCGGTTATTGGCGCGCGGACTGTCAATCCAAGCGCTGCCGTCGGCGGGCGCACCGATATAACTGGTGTGCCCGTCATCTTCGCACCATTCCGTCACGTTTCCGGTCATATCATAACAGCCGAACGGACTGACATCGTTGGGAAAGGAACCCACTGGCGCGGTATAGTGATACGCATCGCCGTCGTACCACATGTTCGCCCATCCTTCATTCCACGTGTTGCCCCACGGCCAGAGGCGGTTATCCTGACTGCCTTTCTTGGCCAATTCCCACTCCGCTTCGGTGGGCAGCCGTTTTCCCGCCCAAGCCGCGTAGTCGTGGGCATCCTGCCAGTACACGTTGATTACCGGATAGTGCGCGTAGGCGGGATTGGTGAAGAAGTTGCTGTAGCCCGGCCAATTGGGATTGGGGGGGTAGCTGTGCCCCGTGGCGTCGCAGAATTGTTTGTACTCGTCGTTGGTGACTTCGTAGATATCCATGAAGAACGGGGACACCGTGACTTCGTGCTCAGGAGTGGCCCATGCTTGATAAGCTGCGCCCATGATGAACGTGCAAGCTGGTATGGCTACCATTCCCGCCGGAGCGCCGGCGCCGGTGGTGAATTTCCAGAGCGGGCCGTCGGTGGCATGACTCTGATTGTCGTGCGCCACAATCCGCCAGTAGTACATCTGGTTGGCCAGCAGGGTATCGGGATCATAGGTAGTATCGGCGATATTGGAACTCACCAGCGGCGGGTTATTCGTTGTTCCGAAATAGACATCATAAACGAGCGGATCGCCGTCAGGATCGGAGCAGCTCCATTTCAGATCCACCGTCACGGATTGAAACATGGCCGAATCAGCCGGTACCGGATTCATAGGAGCATTCGGCGCTCGATTATCCGCAGGCTCTTTGGAATCATCTTCCGAGCAGCCGGCGAAGAACACCAACAGCGCGATACTGAAGATAACGAGAACACGATGAATGAATCGCATATCGCCTCCGCCTCGTGTTTCACACTATGTGAAGGATCTCATTTTTGACTTAAGGGTTCTGCCGTGTTTATCGCGATAGCAGCTTGACAGGACATGCAGCACCGATTAAATATACAGCAAAGAAAAATCCCTGTCAAGAACAAATCCAACAGGGATTTCAGTGACAAAGAACGATATCGTGCCGGCTTACCGGATGAACAACATCTTTCGGGTGTAGGCTCGGCCTTCCACATGCATCCGCACCAAGTACAAACCACTCGAACAATCAGTGCAGGACCATTGAACGGAGTGATGTCCTGGATTGATGGTCTGGGATAGCAAGGAGGCCGTGTGCCGACCGAGCAGGTCAAAGACTTCCATGCTCACGAAAGCACGGCGCGGAAGATCGAAAGCAATGCTGGTGGACGGATTGAACGGATTCGGATAATTCTGATCGAGGAAGAATTCGTTCGGAATCATCCCTGTGGCATCGTCAACGCTTGAATTCCCTATGGAAAGCGGGATGGTGAGAGGAGTTCCGGCGCTGTTTTCGATGATCAGTGTATCCGAAACGGACTCTGTTGTGGCCGCGATGTAGCGAACGGCGATTAACGTGCTGCCGTAGGCAGGAATCGTGTCCGCCGGCGGCAGCGTGACGGTAAAGTGATGAGCGGTCAGCCGGATCGAGTCCACAGTTAAGAAAGTATTTCCGGCGCTGAATAAAGTGAGAGTCGTATCCACCGTATCGGAAACGGATACTTGTCCCAGATGAATCGCGGACGGATTCGGTCTGAGTTCCGTCCATATTCCATGGGCGGAGACGGGCAATGTGGCTTGATCCTCGCTGCCTTGAATGGTCAGCGTGCCGCGATAGTTGAACGTATCGGGTAGCGTGACTGTGTAGAGCACGTTATGCCGGCCGGCGGGCGGTATCGAAAATGTTCCTTCGACGCTCGGAAACACCGGATAGTTGGATGTGATGCTCTGGATGGCCATAGTTTCGCTGCTCAAATTGATAATCCGGAATGAATCCTCGACCGCACGACCGATCCAGACGTCGCCGAAAGCAAGCGTATCCGGATCCAATCCGATCAACGAAGCGTTGTCCGGGTAAGTTTTGAACAGCAGGCCTTCCGTGTCCCCTACATTATGGGTCGTTTTCCCGCAGATGATGAAGCCGTGATCCTGAGTTTGCTGGATGGACTGACAGTGCGCGTACAATATTCCTTGTGCTCCTAAACCGAATCTTCTTCCCCACAAGCTGTCACCGTTTGCATCCGTCTTGACGAGCATACAGTTGGGAAAGGAATCATATTCACGATTGTAACACAATCCCACCAGAATAAAGCCGGATTCTCTGGTCATTTGCATCGCCGTACACTTTTCGGTGTACTGGTTTGACCCGTAAATCCGGCTCCACAGGCTGTCTCCGTTCGCATCGGCTTTTACCAGCAGAAAATCTCCATAGGGCAAAGCATCATATTCCGACGTATACCCCCCCATCGCATAGCCGCCGTCGGGCGTTTGAAACACTGAACGACAATAGGTGTATCCGGGCAGTCTGAACGAACGGCTCCACAGACTGTCGCCATCATCATCGGTCTTCACCAGCCAGAAATCGTTGTTACTGTCTCCGAAGGATCTGGTCACACCGGCGAGGATAAAGCCGCCATCGGTTGTTTGATCCAGAGTATAGCACGTTTCCGGCGAGGGGCCACCGTAGGTTCGGCTCCAAAGGCTGTCGCCGTTTGAGTTCACCTTCAGCAGCCAGAAGTCGGCCTGACCGGACCCAAAGGAAGCGGTTCGACCCGCCAACACAAAGCCGCCATCGGCTGTGGGTTGAATCACCGCGCAAGCGTCGTCTCCGGCACCGCCGTAGGTTCGGCTCCAGAGACTATCCCCGTTCGCATTGAGTTTAAGCAGAAGAAAATCCTCTTGATCGAGGTCATGGACACCCGCGCAAAGAAAGCCGCCATCCGCGGTAGGGCAGATCGAATTGCAGGCTTGGCTTCCGTTTCCGCCGTAAACCCTGCTCCAGACCGCACCACCGTTGCTGTTCCACTTCATGATCCAGCTATTCGACGGCCGGATGGTGGATCGCTCCTGTCCGCCGCAAATGTATCCGCCGTCGGGTGTTTGTTTCACCGTAAAAAATTCACAAAGGCGAACGCCGACGACGTAAGTCTGATACCATTGTACGGAAGGAGGCTGAGCGAAAATATCTGTTGCGCAGATCACGAAAAATGCCAGACGGAGGAGGTGCTTCATTTCGCATCCAATACGAGTGTAAAAGTACGTGATTCGTTATGCACAATTTATCACATTATGCGATGTGAATCAAGATCAGGGTTCGTTTTCGGCACAGTCCGTTAAATAAGAAAAGGTCAGAGCGGTTTGCTCTGACCTTTGCGAATTTGGCGGGGCCGACGGGGCTCGAACCCGCGACCTCCAACGTGACAGGCTGGCGTTCTAACCAACTGAACTACGACCCCGGACCAAAAAGAAAAGCTGAAAAACTGAAAGCTGAAAGCGGAAAAGAAAATTGAAACCGAAAGCCCGAACACCTAATACTCAGCTTTCAGATTTCCGCTTTCCGCTTTTTCGCCGTTGTGGGCGATGACGGATTCGAACCGCCGACATCCTGCGTGTAAAGCAGGCGCTCTGGACCAGCTGAGCTAATCGCCCTTAGGTGCAGCCGTCTGTTTGGACTTGTCCCGCGCCATGATCGCATACGGAATCACCACGCAGAAGCCCAACACAAGCAGAATCGGAGCCAAGGTTAAGCTGAGGAAACCATCGGCGGGCGACTGCCCCAGACAAATGTAACCCACCAATAAAAGCCCTAAAGCCACACCGAAAGCGATGTAGTTTTTACGCGTGAAAGGAATCCCGAACTTGGGACCGTGCGCCTCGCGGCTTTTGGCACTTTGACGATCCGGAGTCTTGGACACCGGTTTGGCTTTGACTTTTGCGGAAATGACAGCCTCCTACGGAATCAAATCCAATTTAGACCTTAAATTTACGTAGATTTCTCACGCCTGTCAACCTGCAAAGGCGGATCCAAGCGGACCCGCCTTTTACACAAGTCTATTTAAAGCAGTGGATTAGCCCGTTAGCCGCTATTTAGAGTATTGCACATCCTCATAGGGCATGTCCTCTGGAGCCACCATCGGGAACGGCGTTCCGGGATTCTGACTGATCCTTTTTAGCACGGAAAGTTCGTAATCCGCGGGTTTCAGGACAGGTTCGGAAGTCTCCTTGCCCAGCAGCTTGTTCAGGATCTTTATCCCGTAGGACGGTCCGGTCAGAGCATCCGTGGCAAATAAGCTGCGATGCGGATACTCTTCGATCTCGTATTTACCCTGGCGCAGTTTTGCCTTATCGCGAGCGTAATCAATAGCTTTTTCCATACCGCCGATTTCATCCACCAATTTCAATTCGAGGGCTTTCGATCCCAGCCACACGCGTCCCTGCCCGATGGAATCCACATAGCTTTGCGAGAGCGAGCGGCCTTCCGCGACTTTTTTCGTGAAGTCCGTGTACGCTCCGCGAATGAGTTTTTCCACGCGCGCTTTTTCTTCGACGCTCAGATTGCGGTCAGGAATGGTCGCTCCGATCAGCGGCAGCGTGATGCCAAACGTGAAATCGGCATGATCTCCAACTTTTACGTGATCGGACGAGAAGCCGGTTTTCGCGGAAAATCCGTCATTCCACACCCAGCCGCCAATGACCCCGATGGATGCCGTGAAAGTCATGGGAGTCGTAAAAATGCGATCCCCGTTCATGCTGATCCAATAGCCGCCCGATGCGGCCACCTGACCCTGCGTAACAATCATCGGTTTTTTCTTGGAGACTTCCTTCATCTGTCTTGAGACCAGATCGGAAGGCAGCGCATCGCCGCCGGGAGAATCCGCGCGCAAGACGACGGCCTTCACGTCTTTGCGCTTGGCCAGATTGCGCAGCAGGCGCGAGGTTGCGCGGCCGCGAATGCCGGTGTCCATGTCGCAATCACCGATCGCATAGACCAAAGCGATCTTCGGCAACGCGCCCCACGACGGATCCGCGAATATTTTATCTTCGACTTGGCGCGGGCGGATAAAATCCGGATCTTCATCTTTGCCGCTGCGGGCTTTGATGACGTCCTTCGCATCATCCCAGCTCGCAACGGTATCAATGAGTCCGGCGGCCAGCGCCTCTTCGGGCTGAATCACCACCATAGAATCAATCACGCCGCGAATGGCTTGCGGGGATATATTGCGCGCCGACGCAATGTCGGACTGCCATGTGTCGAACAGTCCCTGAATCAACGCCACGCGTTGTTCACGGTCGGCGGGAGACATGTCTTTGCGAGCGAACGATTCGAACGCGGATTTATAGGTGAAATACCGCCATTCTTCCACGCCGAGACCGAGCTTTTCGAATACGCCTTTCCAGTACGTGCGTCCCATGACGTAGCCCGGCAGAAAGAGATTGCCCATCGGATCCATCATAATGCAGTCCGCGATGCTGGCGAAATAATAGTCCACCATATCGGCGCGGTCGGTATAGACGTAAACGCCCTTGCCCGCCGACTTGAAATCTTTCAGCTTTTCGCGGAGTTCCCAAATCAAGGCATGGCTTGCTTCCATGCCGGAAAGATTGAGCAGCACACCGCCGACGGTAGGATCATTCTTCGACTTTTCGATGAGTTCGATCATATCCCACAACGCCACGCGGTTCATGTCGAACCAGCGCGCTTTCTGATACGTCAGCCGGCCTTTCATGGGCACGGTGACGACTTTCGTTTTCTTCGCGAAAAGCGGACGCGCATCAAGACTGGGAGCCTGACCTCCGAGACGGAACATGTAGCTGGTCGAGAGGCGGTCGGAATCCTTGTCGTAATGCGGAGCAATATGGATGCCGAGATTATCCAGCGTCAAGCCGAGACTGACCGTGTAGATTTTATCATAGTTATCGGCAAACGGCTTGCTGACTTTTCCGGCGATGCGCACGCCGTTGAGCGGCTGGATTTCCAGACCGGCTCCCCATTGCATGGATTCGAAATTGTCCTTGCGTCCGTAAGCGGCGTCTCCGAACAGAGTCAACATATGATTTTGCAGCGGGCGAAATCCGATATCGGAAATCCCGCGGTAATCTCCGTTATTTAAGCCGATCTGCGCGGCATTGCCGAGGGACAGAAAGGGAAACGGACGAAAGATATTGCCCATCGCCAGCGAATGATCGCGCTTAATAAGATCTTTATCGCCGCGCGACCAACCGTAGGCTAAACCCCAGAAATCGGAACCTTCACCGCCGCCCAGGGCGATCTGATAATCGTCTATGCGCACATGATCCAACATGTCGGTGCGGCGCATGGCGAAGCCGATGCCATTTCCGCCCATAGACAATCCCCAATTGTCCATCCGTTTATCGTGGATGTTGCGGTCGTTCCATTGAAGGCAGAATTCCCATTCCTTCATGGCCGCCCAGGCCGCCGGATTCCAGAAACCCGCCGCCGCGCCGCCCTGAGTTCCGGGTGTGCCGCATAAGGCTTGACTTCCCGAACCGTAATCGCCGAAATCGCTTGGCCGTCCTTGAGCAAAAGCGAGAGCGGGAAGCGAAATAAAGACGAAAGTTAAAATGATTTTTTGAGCGAGAGTTCTCATGAGAACACCTGTCTATTGCGAAAAGGATTTTACTTGGGTAATGTCAGAAGGATGTCTACGCGGCGGTTGCGCGCCCGGCCTTCAGGTGTGCTGTTGGGAGCAACCGGCTCGGTCTCTCCATATCCCTGCGCGGGAATCCTGTCCGCGGGGAGTTTCAGTTGTTCGGCCACATAGACGGCAACGGCTTGCGCGCGGGCTTGGGACAGCACTTGATTCAGCGAATCCCCGCCCACGGAATCAGTATGCCCGGCTACACTAAACCCAGCGCCGGGAAATAGCCCCGCCGCTTCAATGGCCTTATCCAGTAATTTAGAATGGGACTTATCGAGTTTTGTTGCACCGGCGGCAAAACGCAAACCCTGCAGGCGAATGACGATCCGGCCATCGCGATCTTGCAGGACGGTTCCTTCATTTTCTTGAAATAAGGCCTGTGCGCGAGCGACGCGGTCGGCGGTTTCCCTGTCTTTTTGCAGAGCATCATGCGCGGCGGAACGTTCACCCTGCGCGGTTTTCAAGCGGGATTCCAGTTCCGCAATCCGGCTTTGGGCATCGGCCAGCGAAGTCTGCGCCTCCGCCAAAGAGGCTTCCAGAGATTTCTGGGTTTGCGCCTGTGCGGTCACTTGAACCGACAGCGATTCCTGCCGCGCATCAATCATGCCGATCAATTGCGGTCCGGCTTGCGCGCCGCCGCGCGACATATCGAGTTCTTCTCCCAGGTGCCGGGCGATTTCCGTGAGGATGTCATCGTAGGGAAGGACGGCGGATTCCCACGGTGTTTTCGTTTTCTGCGCGGTTTCGATATACGTGAGCAGGGCCAGGGCATGAGCGGACAACTGCGCGGCGGTGCGGCCTTCCGCATTCGCCCCCTCGAGATTTTCCTGCGCGAGAGCCGCTTCCGCGCGGCTCATGGCCTGATTGGCGCGCAGAATCAGCGAGGGAATGATCCGCGTTCCCTCGCGCTTTTCCGCTTCAGCCAAACGGTCGCGCGCGTCTTTCAGAAGTTGATTGCGCAGAGCATCGCGCCGTACGACGCGGAATGCTCCGGCGATTTCGGAAACATCTTCGGTGTGGACGGAATTGGAGGAACGCTCGTGATTTTTGAGCAGTTGGCGGAAACGGTCTTCGGTCTTACGCCAAAGGTCGGCGTTCAGGCTGTCGGCTCCGGCCGAAAGCGCCGCGGCGCGAGCCTGAATCGGTTCGTTCAACAGAGTGCGGGCGGCTTGGGAAGTGCGGCGCGCGGTCTCCACTTCATCGAGAGCCAGCCGGAGTTTGACCCGGACTAAACCTTCTTCCCGCTTTTTCTCGATTAACTTGTTCGCTTCTTCATAGGCCGATTGCGCGCGCGAGAAATGCTGCGGAGAATAGAGATTCAGTTCTTCCGTCCCGGCGGCTTCCAGCACAGCGGCGGCGTGTGCGCGCAACGAATCCACGTTGTCCACGGATTCCCCGGGTCGGCGCACCATCGTTTGCGCCGAAGCAGCGGCAACAAACACTATTACAAGCCAACAAAGAAGCCCGATCCATCTCCGCATACAACCATCCTTGCCTTCGTTACGGAACAATCATCATCACCGGTGCGAGGTTTTCGATGCGCGCCCAGGCCGCTCGAAAACCGACTTTCACTCCATTGCGATCCCGGTCGAGATAGGTGAGAGCCGTATTCATGAAATCGGTTTTCACCATTTCCCCTTTCATGGGAACGGTGAGACGGGCGAAACACAGACTGTCTCCACAATTCCAACTGCGCTGTGACCAGAGCACGCTGTGTTTTTGCCAGTCATCCGGATCCACGTAGCCTTCAATGCCGACGGGAGCCACAACCTGCATCCAATTGCCGATTTGCGCCTTCACGTCCGTGGGCGTGTTGGTTTTAAGCGGGAGATAGGGATGCGGGATATCGGTTTTTTCGTCTCCGGTAAAAGTTTTCAGATACAGCCAACAGGTTTGCGGTGCGGCCCAGGAATAAGTTTGCCAGGCGAAGATGCGGCGTTTGGGCACCGAGATGGCCACCGCGCGATCGGTGGCGATCAACAGCGTGTCTTCCCACTGCACGATATTGAGAATCCGATCGCCGGGGATGCCCTCCAAGCGCAGATTAATTTCTACCAGACCGAAATCCTGCGGTGCAAAGGCTACCAATCTTGTCTTGGGAGGCTTGCTTTCACTTTTGCTGTTGAGCAGCAGATAGACCGTATCGGTGCGCGCGCCGATCCAAACCGGTTGGTAGCCTGCGAGAGCCACGCTGTAAGTGCGTCCGAAGTAGTCCGTACTCGGATCATACCAACCGATTCCCGCCGTTATCGCTTTTGTCTGCGGGTCCTCAAGAGTCAAGCCGAACCACACGGAATTGCCGCGCGTGATCGCCGGTCCCAATGATTCCTTGAGATTGGCCGGATTCGGATTCAGCGCTCCATCCGCAATCAAACACGCCAGCGCATCGCTGGTGGGGGGAGGGAGAATCCGCAGCGTGTCCGAACCGTCGAAATTGCGGCAGATTAAAGTGTCGCCTTGGCAAAGATAGAAGCGCTCCACGGTTTGAACGATATTGGTGGGGCGGATCGGATGAGGCAGCAGACCTTTCTGCTCCAGGGAATCGCGGGGAACGGTGGCCAGGCTGCCCATGCCGGGCAGATAGTAAGCGCTCCACTTGGGACCGGAGAAAAAGGCATGATCGGAATCGTAGGAGATTTCCGGAAACGCGAGCAGCCACGGTTCAGCCGCGCCGGCGAAAAGCGGGAGCAGCATTGCGCAAAAACAGAGAAATGTGCGGATCATAGGTGAAAATCGCATAAGGTCGGTATAAAAGACGAATTGGATTTGACGAAGATAAACAAGGCGGTGATCAGGTCCAGATGCCGGGATTGTTCGCGAAGACGGCGGTCAGAATGGAACGGAGAAGAATCACCAGAAGCGCGGCGATAATGGTTCGGAAAAAACCGATGCCGAGACCGATCCATAAGACAAAAAAGTTGACCAGAAACACGATAGCGCTGGACAGCCAGAAATCTCCGATGACGGATTTTACTCCGCCGGAGATGAACGTGAGGACAATGACCACCAGCAGCACGCGAATCAAACCGGGAGCCTCTTCGCGACTACGCGCTACCAGTGAACAAGCCAGATAGTAAAGGAGAGCTTCTACGAGAAGCTGGAGAATGCGCATGGTTTAGGAAAACGTTGAGACGCTGAAAGCGGATTCCGGCCCGCCGAAGGCGAGGTCTCGTAATGCGGACAGGGTCAGCGACCACTGCTCGGCGAAAAAAACGATCAGGGCAAGTAGAGAAGTTTCGCAGTTGCTGTGCCGATATGTCCGGATAAATGCGCGATATAAACTCCGGCGGTCAAATCGCTGAAGTCCATTTTACGCGTTGTTTTGCCGGAGATGGTCAGTGTCTCACGACGGCATTCGCGGCCCAATACGTCACAGACGCTCAACGTATACAATCCGGGACGAACCGCGCTCAATTCCAGACTGACGACAGAATTGAACGGATTCGGAAAAGCGGTGACGGCCAGCTCACTTGGTATGGCGGGAGAGATCTGTTCCGGAGTTGCTGACAAAGCATCGTACTCGTAAACGGAGATGCCGCTGTTGTGCGCGGCTACGACAAGATTGTGCGTTGTCGTTTGCGCCAGAGCCAGAGCATTCGGTGGAGAGATGCACGCTGCCGATGCGACAAATTGCGGCTGGGCCGCTCGTTGGTCCAGATATTCAATGGTCGAAGGCAACGCGACAAAGCTGATTCCGTTTGCCGCACATAAAGCGCGCACCGGTATCATCCATTGTCTCTGACCTGCGAACCTGTAATTTTCCGCATACAATACAACCAGTGTTCCCGCGGATACGGCATCCAAATAGGCTCCGGACAGAGCCACTGGCGAATAAGTCCCCGTGCCGTACTCATTGCGGAAAGCCAGCGTAAATGTGGTGTCGCGGCCCGCGGTATTTACCTGAATGTCTACTGAAAATGCACCGGCGGAGCTGCCGAGATGCAAACGGAGACCGGTGCTTTCAAATTCCACCCAACTGGAAGCGCGCCCGAGGCTGGCTAAAATATTCGGGTGCGCCGGATTGCGGACACCGAGAAGTATTACATGGGTCGGAGTTGCCAGAGCCACCAGCGTGTCGCGTACCGCAATATCACGAACCGTTGAACTCGCGGTATAGCGCGTAACGAGTGCTGGCGCGGAGGAGTTCGCCACGTTCATGATGACTAAGCCGTCCGCTTGCCCGGCTCCAAAAACAAGGCTGCCTACCGCCTGCATCGCGCTGATAGTGCCCGCTCCGGTAGCCGCTTGGCCGAGTAGCACGAGGCGGTTCGGATCGGCCAGATTGACGACGCGAAACGTACCCGAATAGGCCACGTAGGCCTTATCGCCCGAAGCCGCGACGGCCGTGCAGGGAGAGAGGCTGAGGCTGCCCCGGAGAGTTAAATCCTGAGCCTGAAGAGTTGCATACGACAAGAGTCCGACCGCCATACATAGCCATTGAAATCGTGCCTTGTCTCGCTTCATAGGAACCTGCCTTTCTAAGGCAAACTACTAAATTTCTTAGTTATTTGCAAGCCAGAGACCGAAATCCCGACCTTTTACTTGCTTGCATGAGGGGCGTTTTGTATATTGCATAACCTACAGCAAAAGTTCAAGATGATAATAGAACAGATCCACACCGCAGGTGACCGCAACTTCGGTTATCTGGTGGCCGATCCCGATTCCAAAGCTGCTGCGGTCATTGATCCGTCCGGCGCTCCCGATACGCTTGCGAGCCGGGTGGATGCGTTGGGGTTGGTCCTGAAGTGGATCATCTGCACGCATCACCACTATGACCATACCGGCGGCGCGGATGTGCTTCGCAGCCGTTATGGTGTCCCTCTCGCTCTGCACCGCAGTTCACCCGCTATGCAGGACATTTCCCTGGAAGACGGGCAGGAACTCGAATTGGGAAGCATTCGCCCGCGCATTATACACACGCCCGGCCATACCGAGGACAGTATCTGCATCTATGTGCAGGGAGCAGTTTTCACAGGCGATACCCTCTTTGTCGGGAAAGTGGGCGGGACGGACTTTGCAGAGGGCGCTCGCGCGGAATATCACAGTCTTCAGAACAAGCTTATGGTTTTACCTGAAGAAACCGTGGTTTATCCGGGTCACGACGTAGGGGTCAGGCCCGTCTCCACCATTCGAGATGAGAAAAAGCAAAACCCGTTCCTACAACAGCCCGATTTTGAACATTTTGTGAGTTTGAAGCGTAACTGGCAGAGATATAAAGCGGAACACGGAATCAAATGACTCTTCAGTCTCGCGCGAGATTGGCTCTGCTTCCGGCGGTTTTGGCCGTTTCGTCCTCGGCCATTTTCGTGCGGTTTGCGGCGGCTCCGCCTATCGGCGCGGCGTTTTGGCGCGGGGCGATTGCGGGACTGGCTTTTCTTCCGCTGATTTGCTATCCGCATTTTTTCCGCCAGCTGTGCGCGATGACCCGCCGTGAATTCGTGTTGATCGCTCTCGCCACGACGGTGATTGCCACCCATCAAATCTGCTTCATCACGAGCCTGAGTTACACTTCTGTGGCGGCCTGCACATTTTTAACCAGCACTCAGCCGATTTTTACAGCACTGTTGGGCGGGATTCTGATTCGGGAACGCGTGAGCACACGCAGTCTGCTGTTCATTCTCGGTGCGATTGCCGGAATGGCAATTATTACGTTCTCCGAACCGGTGGAAGGCGCTCCGGTTGAGCACGCTCTGAAGGGCAATTTGCTCGCCTTGCTCGCGGCGCTGCTGGCATCACTGTATACGTTGGCGGCGCGGCGGCTGCGGCAAAAGACTCCGCTGGTGCCTTTTATGTTCACGGTACATGTTTCCGGTACGATATTTTTAGGACTTATCATCGCGATAACGGGCGTCAATCTCACGCAGTATTCAAGTCAAACGTGGACCGGTCTGATTCTGTTAGGCTTGATTCCCACTTTTATCGGGCATTCGCTGCTCACTTATTCGGTCGGTCACATGCGCGCTTTTGTGGTGAATGCCTCAATCTTGGGTGAACCCGTCGGCGCCACGCTGATGGCAGCCTTGTTTTTAAATGAAGCGGCAAGTTGGCAAACTCTGGTCGGCGGCGCGATTATCATCGCCTGTATTCTCTTTATCGTGTTGGAACGCGAAGTGCAACCCTCACCCGTGGAAATGTAAATGCCGTCACCTCCTGTCATTTCAGTCGAACATTTGACATTTCGCTACAGCGATTATCCGGTTCTGGAAGATGTGTCGCTGCATGTGCACAAAGGTGAATTTCTGGGTGTGATCGGGCCCAACGGCGGCGGCAAGAGCACGTTGCTGCGTGTGCTGCTCGGATTGGAAAAGGACTATACCGGAACCGTACACCTGTTCGGGGAGGAGCCTTCCGGTCTGGCGTGGCGGAAAAAAGTGGGAGTGGTTCCACAGCATCGCGATCTGCCGCACCGTTTTCCCATTCGCGCGCGGGAAGTCGTGGAGATGGGAACCTACGTAAGAGGCGGGCCGATTTTAAGCCGAAGTGCTCGTGCAGCGCGGGCGGAAGAAGCGCTCGTTTCGGTCAGCGCGACGGCATATGCCCATCGTCCGCTCTGGCAGCTTTCGGGCGGACAGAAGCAGCGCATTTTTGTCGCCCGTGCTTTGGCGGCTAAGCCGGAACTTCTGCTTTTAGATGAACCGACGGTCGGTGTGGATATAGAAGGACAAGATTTGCTCTTGGAGTGGATGGCCGGTTGGAAACGGGATCAAAATCTGACGGTAGTCCTGATCAGCCATGATGTGGGCGTGATTGCGCCGCTGGTAGACAAACTGGCCTGTCTGAATATCCGGCTTCATTTTCACGATCATCCCGAGCGTCTGACCGGTGAAGCGATTGAGAAAGCGTACGGCTGTCCGGCGGAAGTCGTATTTCACAGTGATAATTCGATCCCTCACGTGGTCCTGCACGAACACAAGCACAACCATTCATGAACCTTGCCTTTCTTCTTTCACAGGGATTTGTGCAGC
>RPQS01000100.1 GCA_003818605.1 Candidatus Zhuqueibacterota bacterium
GCCTCGCGAAATCGTCATAGACCCCATTACGCGCATTGAAGGTCACGCCCGGATTACGCTGCATTTGAACGACAGCGGCGTGGTGGATCGCGCCTATTTTCATACAACTCAGTTTCGCGGTTTCGAGAAACTGTGCGAAGGACGGCCGTTCTACGAAATGCCGTCACTCATGGCGCGCACCTGCGGCATTTGCCCGGTATCGCATTTGATTGCCGGCGCGAAGGCCTGCGACGAGCTGTACGCCGTGCAGATTCCGCCGACGGCCGTCAAACTGCGGCGCATGCTTAATCTGGCGCAGATTCTGCAATCGCACGCGCTGAGCTTTTTTTATCTGTCATCACCGGATTTTCTGATCGGAATGGACGGCGATCCGGCCGAACGCAATCTCGTGGGAGTGGTCAGCAAGCATCCCGGCTTGGCGCGCGACGGCATCCGGTTGCGGCAATTCGGCCAACAAATCATCGAACTGCTGGGCGGCAAGCGCATTCATCCGGCATGGGTCGTTCCCGGCGGCGTTAGCGAACCGCTTTCCGCAGCACGCCGCGACCAAATCCGCGCCGCCCTGCCTGAAGCCAAAGGCATCGCACTTCGAACTTTGCAAACGTTCAAAGCCATGCTCGGGAATTTTCAGGGTGAAATCGAAACATTCGCCAATTTCCCTTCGCTCTTCCTCGGACTCGTGGATGACAAAGGACAGCTCGAGCATTACAACGGCAAGCTGCGTATGGTAGACTCGGCGGGCAATGTTATGATTGCCGCGCACGACACCCTGCGCTATGCCGATATTATCGCGGAGGCGGTGGAGCCGTGGACATTCATGAAGTTTCCATACTTCAAACCGATGGGATATCCACAGGGAATCTACCGCGTCGGCCCTGCGGCCCGACTAAACGTCGTGGAGCGCTGCGGCACCCCTCTCGCCGATCAGGAATTGGATGAATTCCGCGACGTCTGCGGGCGTCCGGCGCTGTCGTCGTTCCACAATCACTGGGCACGCTTGATCGAAATCCTCTTCTGCATCGAACGGCTGGAACAGAAGCTTGCTGACGACGACATTCTCAACAAACACGTTCGCGCGTGGGCACAGCCTAACTGCTTCGACGGCGTCGGCGTGAGCGAAGCACCGCGCGGAACGCTCATTCATCATTACCGCATTGACGAACAGGGTTTGATGACTTGGGCGAATCTGATTATTGCCACGGGTCATAATAATCTGGCCATGAATCGCGGCGTGCTGCAGGCCGCGCGCAGCTTCGTGGACGGCACGAAGCTCCGTGAAGGAATGCTCAACCGCATCGAGGCGGTGATTCGCGCATTCGATCCGTGCTTGAGCTGTTCGACACACGCGGCGGGACGGATGCCGATGCAAATTGATCTGACCGCTCCCGACGGTGAAGTGCTATCCTCCATCTCCCGTGGAGAGTAATCCGTGCCGGATCGTTCAGGAATACGCATCCTGGTCATCGGAATCGGCAATTCGCTTCGGGAAGATGACGGGGCCGGTTGTTTAGTCGCGGAAACACTTGCGCAGCGAGCCGATAACCGGTTTCGCTGTCTGACGGTTCAACAGTTGACCGCGGATTTGGTCACCGATTTGGAATCGGCGGAGCGAGTGATCTTCATTGACGCCAGCGTCAATCACCCACCCGGTAAAATCGAGGTTTCAAATCTATCGCCTGACGGCGGCATATCCGCCTGCAATAGCCATGATCTGACACCGCGCGATCTTTTAACTATCTGCCGCACACTGAATGGTTCGGCTCCACAGGCGGTCCTGTATGAAATCGGCGGCCACAGCTTCGACTACGGCGAATCCTTGTCGGAACCGGTTGCGGCAGCGGTTGCGAAGCTGACCGGCGACCTTCTTGCCGCAAGATAATCCGTTACTATAAAAACACGCGGCCTGCAAACAACGATTTGCAGGCCGCTTTTTTATTTATCAGTACTATTCCACTATGATCGGATACGTCCCAGAAGGCGCAAAAATCCTTCGAGAATCGTCATGGGATGCGGCGGGCAGCCCGGAATATAGAGATCCACCGACAGGATTCCATCCGCGCCGTTGTTCACTTCGGAATGATCCATGAACGGGCCGCCCGAAATGGCGCATGCGCCTAAGGCAATTACGATTTTGGGAGATGGAACGGCAGCATAAGTTTTGAGTAAAGCTGTTTTCATGTTTGCGGTGACCGGACCTGTAATCAAAAGTCCGTCCGCATGACGGGGTGAGGCAACAAATTGAATTCCGAATCGTCCGAGATCAAAGGAAATTGTGGAGAGCACGTTCGTATCCGCTTCGCAGGCGTTGCAGCCTCCCGCGCTCACTTGTCTGAGCTTAAGTGAACGTCCAAACAAACGACGGATTTCCGCTTCCAAAGCAGCCACCTGCGGCAACGATTCATCCTTCGCGTTCACAAGCAATTGGTCCCGTTGCCTGGCCGCAAGACGGTAATCCGGGTGATGATGAACGGCTCCATAGGGACATGCTTCGGTGCAATCCATACAAAACAAACACCGGCCAAGATCAATTTGCGGCTGCGAAGAAACCAAGTTTACAATCGCACCGGTAGGGCATGCATCCGCGCATTTACTGCAATCGGCCACGCATTTCGCACCGTCAATCAGCGGACGGCCGCGAAAACGATCCGGGATGACCGGCGGCTTATTGGGATAAGCGATTGTGCGATACCCTTGACTCCACCGGGTGCGCAGGAGATTAATCATGAAAATTTCTCACAGATCATGTCCGCAATAGGATAAATTGAAGCTCTTGTTGCACAACGGGAAATCGGAAATTTGCTGATCGCGCATGGCCATCGCCAAACCGAGCCAGTTATGGAAAGAAGGATCAATAATTTTGTAGTGCCTAAAATGACCCGATGCATCCGTCATCGCCACATGGCAGATGGCGCCGCGCCAACCTTCGACAAGCGAGGCCACGATCTGATTCGGTTCCAATGAGTCGAGTGCCGTACGAAGGGGCGTCTGTGGAAGCGATTTAATCTGATCCCGCAAAAAAGCCGCTGACCGCTGTATCTCAATCCAGCGAACAAATGCTCGCGCAAACACGTCGCCGGTATGCCAAGTGACGGTCGGTATGTTTCGAAAACGGTAGATTCCGGTCGGGAAGTCGCTTCGCATATCGCATTCCACACCGCACGCGCGAGCCGCCGGACCGACCAGACCCATCGCAAGTGCATCTTCAAGAGATACGATGCCTGTTTCTTCGAAACGATCCATGATCGAAGGAGTCTGCCATAATAGTTCCACCGCCGTCGTGAGATCAGCCATTGTCTTCTCGAAACGCTCCGAGAACTCCGCGATGCGTTTTGTCTCCATATCAAAGCGAACTCCGCCCGCGCAGAGCATCGCCCGGCCAAAGCGATTGCCGCACAACAGAGCCGCTAAATTCAGAAAATCACCTCGTAGACGGCCGCAATAGGAAGCCGTGGGAAGGAAACCGACGTCCCCGGCGAGAGCGCCCAAGTCACCCGCATGATTAGCAAGGCGCTCCAGTTCAAGACAAATTGACCGCAGCACCGCGGCGCGCAGCGGCACGCTGCATCGAGCCAGCGCCTCCACGATTTGACAGTACGCCAGCGTATGACCAATCGTTGTATCACCGGCGGCTGTCTCCATGAGATGGATGGTTCGCGGATGAGGTCCGCCGATTAATGCCTTCTCAATCGCGCGATGCTGATAACCGAGAGCAATTTCCAAGTGCATGACCTGCTCACCGTGGCAAATAAAGCGAAAATGCCCCGGTTCAATGATCCCGGCATGGACAGGCCCTACTGCGACTTCGTGAAGTTCCTCGCCTTCCATCTGAAAGAAATCCGCCACGGCCGGAAGCATCGGAGCCGTCTCGGCCCGATCCCAACAATCCTTTCCTGCCCGATAAGAATGGTGAAAGCGAACCGGCTTGAGCCATGGATGTCCTGTCGGCCTCACAGCCCATTGCTCGGCAATCTCGCGCTCGAACAACTGCGCCTGCGCACAATCAGGTGTTAGCGATGGGAAAGACTCGGAAAGCCGTGTGGAGAAAAACCACAGAGCGCCCGTTGGCTTGTGAGCTAAGACAGCAACGGCACGAAGATCGGTTCCGGATTCCGGCACGGCAAACAGTGCGGCGATCCATGCGCCTTCTTCAACGGCTTGGCAAATCTGCTCGCGGAATATTTCGAATGGAAGGAGAGGAAGATTTACGAATGGGAATGGCTCTCCATTTCCGATAGCGATGGAGTGGGTGCGATTCATGATGCTCCGCCTATTACAGTCGCGGCATCAAGGAGCAAACGCTCCAAAGCGGGCGGCATGTACAAGCCCAGAATCACAATCAGCATACAGAGAAACAGAGGCGGAAGAATCATTAGCCACGGTTCGCGAGACGCTCGCGGCTCGGGATTGCGGAGAGGATTGCCTTGAACCATGCGCACAATGATTGAAGCCATCGCGATGAACACGACCGAGAGAATCAATAAGTAAGCAATGGCGACGATGTAGTGCCCCTGCTCGAGGGCGGACTTGAGAATTGTGAATTCACTTAAGAACGTGCCAAACGGCGGAGATCCCGTAATAGCCAGAAATCCCGCCATCCACAAGGCGGCCGTAAACGGAATGAGGCGCGATAAGCCGCGAATGTCCGACGCGGTTTTAGTTCGCATAACAGAAAGTATATTTCCGGCAATCAGGAAGAGCATACCCTTGGTCAATGAATGATTGACCGCATGAAACATCGCACCGAACACCGCTGTTCCGCCCAACCCGACGCCCAGCGCCAGAATTCCCATATGCTCTACGCTGGAATAAGCCAGCATGCGCTTATAATCCGGCTGCTGCACAATAAAAGCCGCGGCGAAACCCATGGACAGCAAGCCGAATCCGACCAAGAGTTCCTGCCCGAAAAACGCCAGACCGGCGGCGGTTAGAATCTGCTGGGCGCGCAGGATTCCGAGGAACGCGCAATTGAGAAGCGCTCCGGATAGCAGCGCGGAAACAAAACTGGGAGACTCGCTGTGCGCATCGGGCAGCCACGTGTGCAGCGGCGCTAAACCCATTTTTGTTCCGTAACCGACCAGCAGGAAAATAAACGCAGGCTTCAACCATTGCGGATGAAACGAGGAGGCGTTGCGCAGCAATTGATCGAGCAGCAGCGGCAATTCACCGCCGTGAACCGTCGAAGTGGAAACCGCTAAAAGGAAATTGCCGAACAAAGCCAAGGCAATGCCGATGGAACAGATGAGCAAATATTTCCAAGCCGCTTCCAGCGATTGGCGGCGGTGGTGGAAGTAGATCATCGGCGCGCTGGCTAAGGTCGTCGCCTCAATGGCCACCCACAACAGTCCGAGGTGGTTGCTGACACAGACCAACGTCATCGCGGAAAGAAAGAACAATAAACATCCCGTCAGCAGCGATTCGGGGCTGTTGACGAGCAGCGTTCCCAATTCCGCGTCAAAGAGACCTTGCTTTGCAGTTCCTTTTTCGCGGGCCAGATAGCCGACACCATAAATGGAGGCGATCAAAAACAGAACACTCACAATGCAGAGAAAGAGTTGCCCAAGGGCATCCAGCGCCAGCCATCCGCTCAGAACCGCTGGGGCATGACCGGATGTAACCGCGAAAAACAAGTGAATTGCTGCGGCGGATATGAGCACGATGCGCCGCAAATAATCCGAACGGATCATCAGCGAGGCCGCGCCGCAAATCAACGGCACCAGAACGAGAGCGGGAATTGTAAGTGGATTCGGAAACACCGGAATTTATCCTACCAGCGACGAGAGTTGATCGGTATCTATGTGATCGAATGACTTGCTGATGTGGAAAATCATGATGCCCATAACAAAGACAGCGACAAAAACATCGAGTAATACTCCTAACTCCACCAAAAGCGGCACATTCACCGTAAATGCGACTCCAAAAATGTAAACTCCGTTTTCCAAAACAAGATAGCCCAGAACCTGCGTGAGTGCCTTGCGGCGGCTAATGATGACAAAAAGTCCGACAAACACATTGAAAAGCGAAACGGCAACGGCCATTTGCGGCTGCGAGCTGTCCAGAAAAGGAAGTCTTGACGCCAGCCAGAATGATCCGCCCAGACAGAGGATCCCGACCAGCATGGAGGGTGTAAAACCAAGAAATGGGTTGTCTTCGTGCAGTACGTTCGACTTGCGCATCGCACGAGTAAGAAAATAGGGCAATGCGAATCCCTTGATCCCGATACTGAGAATGACCAGAGCTGAGATGCGTCCCCACCAAGCTGACCCTCCTTCCAACAACGGGATCAGTCCGAGCAAAATGCCCTGCACGGCTAACGTGCGGATGCCGAATTGCAGCCGTCCCGAGCCCAGAAACACGAATCCGGTCAGAATGAGAAGAACGAAAATCATGTCCAACATAGAAACCCCGGCCTCATTTGAGAGTCAAATAGATGCATACGGCCGCGATGGCCGTTGCGCCAACCAGCATTCGCGGAACGAACAGCAGCCGCAACCGCGCCATCGTGGATTCGACAATTCCCACGATAACCGAAATGGCCAACATGCCCGACAGAAACGCCAGTCCGTCCGTTAAAACGCTTCCGGAACGTACGGGAATAATCAGGCCCGCCAGCAATGCTGAAAAGATCCACAGCTTCAATGCGGATCCATAGAGAACAAATGCGAAGTCGGGGCCGCTGTGGTCAAGAACCATGACTTCGTGGATCATGGTCAGCTCAAGATGCGTGGTCGGATCGTCCACGGGGATGCGGGAATTTTCCGTCAATAAGAGGATAAGCAGGATCACAACCAGAAGGATTAGTGCCGCGCCGGATGATGTCCAGAGGATCGGCGTGACCTGATAAAACAAGTCGGTTAGGGACAATTCATCGGTTAAACGTACGAGCGTAATCAGAACGGCAAACAGGATAGGCTCGGTCAATGCCGAAAAGAACGCTTCCCGGCTGGCTCCCATTCCTTCAAAACTGGATCCGGTATCGAGGGCGGCCACGATTACGAAGAAGCGGCCGATTCCAAGCAGGTAAAAAAGAAGTATGAAATCTCCGGCAAAGGAGACCGTAGCCGGGATGCCTCCCCATGGAACCATGAGAAGCGCCGCTCCCAGTCCGGCAAGTGAAATCACGGGACCCGCGCGGAAAATCCAAGTTGTCGTCCGGCTGTACACGGCGGCTTTGCGCAGCAGTTTTAACAAATCGAAATAGACTTGGAGCAGCGGCTGTCCTTTGCGTCCGGCGCTGATCGCTTTGACGCGATTGATCACGCCCAACAGCATCGGCGCTGCCGCCAAGGAAAGAAAAACGAGAGGAAGCGCGTACAGGTTAATCATCGGATCATCACAGTTTCCAAATGAGAAGGACGATCAGAGTGATCGCAATATAGAGAATATAGAGGTGAATGCTGCCGGTTTGAATCCACCGAAACCGCAGCAGCAGCCACTCCGCACCCTTGAAAGCCGGAGTCCAGACTCCCTTTTCGATCACATCGGGAGCTTCGGTGGAAAACGAACCCGTGGTCGGAAAAAATCCTTCAGGCTTTTTAAGACGCTCCCGCAAATGCACCATGCCTGACGCAAGACGCATAAACGGCTGCGCGAAGGAAGACGCCGTATACTGCATGCGTGACGAGGGACTTGCATAGCCGCAATCCCACGTGACAACATCTTCCGCGATTCGTCCGGCCAATCGTTTACATCGCAGCCAAGCCAGAACCGCTGCGAGCGCCGCGAAGGTGAGCGATATTCCCACGATCAATATAAGGGGAGCCTGTATGTGATCAAAGAGTCCCGGAAACTCCGAATCGGGAATAAAAGATACTTGCATGAGAACCGGTTTGAGCATCGCCGGGATCAACGGAGCGGACAAACCAATGAATACGCGTAATAGGGCCAGCACCACCATCGGCCAGCACATTGCCGCCTTTGATTCCCGAGCCTGCGCAGCCTGTGAACTCCGCGGCTCACCCAGAAATACGATTCCGAAAGCTTTGGTAAAACACGCTACGGCCAAGCCGCCGATCAATGCCAGCGCAACAATCGTAATGATCGCCGGCGCTGCTCCAAAGGAGTCTAACGATTGCATGCCGCGAAAAGCGCCGAAATAGATCATGAACTCGCTGATAAAACCGTTCAGCGGCGGCAAACCGCAAATAGCAACCGCCCCGATCAAGAATGTAATGCCGGTCCATGGCATGCGCCGCAATAATCCCCCCGTATGCTCCATATCGAGCGTATGCACCGCATGTTGTACACTGCCCGCTCCAAGAAACAGCAATCCTTTGAAGATGGCATGATTCAACGTATGGAGCAGCGCGCCGCCATATCCAAGAACAATCAAGACCGGTTGTTCCGTTGCCTGCCCCAGCGCACCGATGCCCAGTCCAAGACAGATGATTCCGATGTTTTCGACACTATGATAGGCCAGCAGCCGTTTAAGATCGTGCTGCATGAGCGCCAGCAGTACACCCAATATTCCGGACACGCAGCCAACGATAACTAAGGTTAAGGCCCAACCAACGGGCGGCGGACCTAACCACATCAGTGCACGTATAAGACCATAGATTCCGGTTTTAATCATCACTCCGGACATCACCGCCGAAACGTGGCTGGGGGCTGCCGGATGCGCTTCGGGCAGCCACACATGCAGTGGAACAATTCCGGCTTTAGTACCGAATCCTATCAATGCCAGAACAAAAAACAAACTCGCCGATGAATGATGATGAGGGCTGATATTCCCGAATTTGTCGAAATCCAAAGAGCCTGCTTCCGAACCCATCAGGATAAAAAAGAAAAAGAGAGCCATCGTGCCTAAATGAGTCGCCACCAGATACGTCCAACCGGCGCGCTGGACCGATTCGCGTTCGTTTTCCATCGTGACAAGGAAGTACGAAGCGAGCGCCATCACCTCCCATGCGACAAGAAACAGGATGGCGTTTCGTGCCACCACGACCAGAACCATGCTCGCCGCAAGAAGATTGAAAAAAGCCCAATGGCTGCCCAATCGCGCGTCCCATTTCGGATCGCTTAGATATCGGCCTCCGTAGACTGCCGCCAATCCCGTCAGCAGAAATATCGGCAGCAGGAAAAATGCGGACAGAGCATCAACTTCGATATAAAAGCTTCCATAGGGAACAGACCATGAAAGGCGAATGGCTTCAGCCGAATGCGAAGAAAATAAGACCGAAACGGCTGCGAATAAACCTAATCCGGCACCGGCAACGGCACTGCCCTGTCCCAACGCAGCCGCAGTTTTCGGCGAACTGCGAACGAGCAAGGTCCCAGCCCCTCCGATAACCATGACAATAAGTGCGATGAGGATTATATTCATATGGCTTTACTCGGGCGTTGCAATCCCGATCGAGTCTCTGCGCAATAAAGCTTCAACGCGCTGCGCTTCAAGGAGAATTTTTTCTCGCGGGGCATGCTGCACGACCGCCGCATGAAAACCCGGATCGCGCAGGAAAAACGAGAGTTGAGATAGCAGGTGCAGGTGGGATTTGATCGTTGGGCTGATTAGCGTAAAGAGCGAATGCACTAATTCGCCGTCAACCGCGCCGAATTCGATGGGCGTCTCCAGAAAACACAAGGCCACCAAAGGCTGCGTTACGTTAAAAATAATCGGATCGCGAACATGCGGAATGGCAATCCCTCCGCCTAAAGCCGTCGAGCCCATCTCTTCCCGGGCGATTAATATCTGCGATAATATGTTACGGTCAATTCGATCCGGCAGCTTCAGAAGGTTGACAATCTCCGTAAGTACGGTCTTCTTGTCATGACCGCCGATTCTATAATAGATGCCGCCCGCAATCAATGTCTCGCTGAAACTCGGCAAGGTTTCATCTTGATGTCCCGCATTGCTTGGAGTTTGCGGGACCACGACATTGACCCGATGCGCCGCCGCCCACTCGACCAATTCTGTATAGTTGAACCGATACTGGCTATTGATACGGTAAGCGGGGAGATTGCTCGACTTGATCCAGCGATAGATGGTCTTTTCAGACACATTGAACAGCCGTGTCACATCTTCAACTGTCAGCTTCATGGAACCCTTTAAAGGACATCTGGGGACAAATAAGCCATACTCAAGACAAAGATACAAAACTCAAATGAAAATGTCTATTCCATTTAACCCAAAACCCTTCTTGCGGAAGTGACAAAGCTGTTGCGGTTTCATTGTATTATCATCCATTATATTTGTAGTAATCTTTATTTTTATAATTATTAACTAATTCATCAATGTGTATTCTATACACTAAAAAGTTCTTGACAAAAACATTGAAATTTTGTAATATGACATATCAGGTCAATATATCTTTTTAACCTGTGCTTGTGAAATGCTTCTCAATTTAGTCAATTAGCGCAGAAGTGCATGATAAATCTTCCAACCTCAGAATTCTGAGAAAGGAAATCGTATGTTCTGTTATCAGTGTCAGGAAACCACCAAAAACACCGGCTGCACGATCAAGGGCATCTGCGGTAAATCCGAACCAACCGCCAATCTGCAGGATTTGTTGATTTATGTATTGAAGGGGATCGCGATCTGTAACGGTAAACTTGCAACCCTCGGGATCAAGGGAAAGGAGACCGATCTCTTCGTGATCGAGTGTCTGTTTACTACGATTACAAACGCAAATTTCGATGACGCGCGATTTATCTCGTTAATCAAGGAAGCCCTTATCGTTCGCGGACGGTTGAAAGACAAGTTCTTGGCAGCCTACAAGGAGAAGCACGGTAAAGATTTCAACGAGACCCTGCCGGACGCCGCTGTTTGGTTTGCCGACCGTGCTGATGAATTTGCCGCGAAGGCTTCAACCGTAGGCGTTCTGACCACGGGCCATGAGGACGTCCGCTCGCTCCGCGAATTGCTGATTTACGGATTGAAGGGAATCGCCGCCTATGCCGTTCATGCCGCAATGCTGGGCTATCGGAAGGATGAGATTCACGATTTTGTCAACGAAGCTCTGGCTTCCACCACGCAGGATCTATCCGTAAACGACATGATCGCGATGGTCATGAAAGCCGGACAAACCGCTGTCACCACCATGGCCCTGCTCGATGAGGCTAACACCTCTACTTATGGCCATCCGGAAATCACGGAAGTGAATTTGGGAGTGCGCAAAAATCCGGGAATTCTGATTAGCGGCCATGATTTGAAAGATATGGAAGAGCTGCTCAAGCAAACCGAAAACACGGGTGTGGACGTGTATACCCACAGCGAAATGCTGCCCGCGAATTACTACCCGGCCTTTAAAAAGTACAAGCATTTCGTGGGCAACTACGGCGGATCATGGTGGAATCAGAATGCGGAATTCGAGTCCTTCAATGGGCCGATTCTCATGACTACAAATTGCGTGGTTCCTCCCAAGAACTCCAATACCTATCTGCAAAGAATGTTTACCACAGGTGAAGCGGGTTTTCCCGGCGCCAAGCACATTCCCGGTCGGACGATTGGAGGCGGTAAGGATTTTTCCGAAGTAATCGCTCTGGCCAAACAATGTCCTCCTCCCACAGAACTGGAAAAGGGAACCATCGTAGGCGGCTTCGCGCATCATCAGATTTTGGCAGTTGCGGATAAAGTCGTGGATGCGGTGAAAGCGGGAGCGATCAAACGGTTTGTCGTTATGGCCGGATGCGACGGACGCATGAAAAGCCGCAGTTACTTTACCGATGTGGCCGAGAATCTGCCGAAAGACACAGTCATTCTCACGGCGGGATGCGCCAAGTATCGTTATAATAAGCTGGGATTGGGCGATATCGGTGGAATTCCCCGCGTTCTGGATGCCGGACAATGCAATGATTCCTACTCACTGGTCGTTGTCGCGTTAAAACTCAAAGAAGTGTTCGGACTGAACGATATCAATCAACTGCCGATTTCCTATGATATCGCCTGGTATGAGCAGAAAGCCGTCGCGGTACTTTTAGCTTTGCTCTCTTTGGGAGTCAAAGGAATTCGCCTTGGTCCGACCCTTCCCGCTTTCCTGTCACCGGCTGTGGTCAAGGTTCTGGTGGAAAATTTCAATATCAAACCGATCGGCGCTGTTCAAGAAGACATTGAAGCCATGATGGCCGGGAAGTAAGCGATGGATAAATATATCTGCATTCCCTGCGACTACGTTTATGACCCCGCACTGGGAGATCCGGATAATGGGATTCCCGCCGGAACCCGCTTTGAGGACCTGCCGGATGATTGGACGTGCCCGGACTGCGGAGCGGGAAAAGAACTGTTCGAAAAAATCAGACAGTAGGCCGATCCGCGGCGATCCGTAAACATGGCGTAAAATGTAAACAGGGGCCGACCCAGTTACTTCTGAGTCGGCCCCACTGTCGTTCTAATGGCCATGCGAAACAAACCGGGAATATAATGCTTCTTTAAATTATTGTTGCGAAGATGATGCGGACCATCCCAATGGAAGCGTTGAAAGGTCAGCGCGAACAGAATCAGCATGTATTGTCGTTCTGCAAAGCCCGAATAGCCTATCTAAAAATGAAAGGTCGTTCCGGCCATTCCGGGCGAGATTCGTTTGCCGAAAGCATTCTGCAACAAAGCAACCGCAGAGTCACCGGTACAGTGACAAGGAACAATCAAATCGGGTTCAATCCTCTGCAACGCGGCAATGGTTTTATCCAAGCGCCCACGGTTCGCATGAAGCAGGTGAAAGCCTCCAAGGACGGCTCGTATTTTCCGACCGTGGTTCAGGTGTTGAACGTAACTTAAAGTATTCACCAAACCTGAATGAGAACAACCGACACAAACGATCACTCCATCGTTCGTCCGAATCCAGAGAGCAAGATCGTCCTCAATCGGATCCGTGCGCTTTCCCTGTGGATCAAGATAGAACGGCCCCCCCGTATCTTCAAAATCTGTTTTTCGCGGGATCGGACCTGTTATGCCAATTTTATCCGTCAATAAAACCGGTTGTTGAACCCAATGAAGTCTATCAAAGGGTAATGCATCCATAGCCGCCTTGGATTCGCGCGGCATTTGAATCGGTCTGGGCACTCCGTTGCTTAGACTATAGCGGGAAAGGATTACTCCCGAATGACAGTAAACATCGGTATATCGGGTCTGCTGAAGAACATGAGGAATCCCGCCGGTGTGATCGTAATGTCCGTGACTTAAAACGAGAATATCGGTCGTGCCCAAGTCTATGTCAAGCGCCCGGGCGTTATTTTCCAACGCGCTTCCTTGTCCCGTGTCAAATAGAATTCGCTTGCCTTCAGTCTCTATCCACAACGACAGGCCATGCTCCGCAACAAGCCCTTCACCAGCCTGATTGTTCACCAGAATGGTGATTCGTGTATCGGTGGACGTCAACGGGGCTCCCGACACGGCAGGAATTTGGCTTCAGCCCATGCCATAACACGTTCACCGAGAACAGCCTCTGCCCTGAGACGATACAGCGGCGGACGGGATGACAGTATCCGGGCGCGCAGTTCTAAAGTGGCGTTACAAAAAACAGGCTGCACAAATCGAACGTGAAGATCCCCCGTAACCGCTTTGATTCCCTGATAAAATAAGCAATGCGTCATCGCCGCATCCAACAATGAGGCAATCACTCCTCCATGAAGGAGATCGTCATATCCCTGCAGCTCCGTGCACGCCTTGAATCGGGTTCTGACGCCGCCGTCTTCTGAAGCTTGGAACGTGAGATGGAGCGAGCGTGGATTCAGCGTTCCACACAGCAGGCACTGGCTGTGGCCGTTGCGGGCGCTGATTATTTCGGGCGTCTCAGTGGTCGCCGACATTCTCAACAGCCTGCAGGGTTCCGGACAGGTAATGGCCGACCAAATCTTCAGGAGTATCGGCAGGCGCGCCGACCACTACGTGAATGCCTTGCTGTGCGAACAGGTCTTGCGCGCGCTGCCCCATGCCGCCGGCGATAATCATTGATGCGCCTCGTTCCGCAAGCCACGGAGGCAATAATCCCGGTTGATGCGGTGGGGCATCAATGTCCTCTCGCTTAATAATCGTCTTCCGGGCGGTATCTACGTCAATAAGAGCGAAACGTTCACAGTGTCCGAAATGCATTGTGAGCTTGCCGTTCGCAAGAGGAATCGCGATCCTCATCTGATTGTCCTCTACAGGTTGAAGGGTTTCCGTTGATTTCTCGACTACTTCAGTTTCGTCCATCGCCGTAATCAGGCCGATGATATTCCGCATGACCTCCGCCGTCGGTGTCGTCGCGTTGTTATGAACATAGGCTCGGCCACTGTCACCGGACTCTGCAATCTTGGGGTCCATGGGAATGGAACCCAAGAACGGCACACCCATATCCTCGGCGATGCGTTTTCCTCCGCCTGAAGGTAAAATCTGGGTGACGTCACCGCATTTCGGACAAACA
>RPQS01000101.1 GCA_003818605.1 Candidatus Zhuqueibacterota bacterium
CCACGTCCACCACATTGCGGAATTCGGAGGCTCTTTCGATAACGACTCGCAGCTTCTCGGGCGGAATATCCTGCCGCAGCGACGCCGCTTCGGTCACTTTTTCCATCGTCCGGCTGAAAGCCTGCGTGACGCGCGACCTCGCTTCGTCGGAAATGATCTCTTCGGGAATGATGTCTTCGGTTCCCTCTTCGAGAATATAAATAGCGCTTCGACCGGTCTCCGTAATAGCCCGGAGGATTTCAGCGTCTAATTTGTATCCGGCGCGTAACAGCAGCTGTCCGCACTCGCTGAAAAGCGATTTGCCCAGAATCATTCCCGGCTGAAGGTCTTTGAGCGGACAGACTCTCATGCCCCATCTCCCGCCGAAGCAGCCGGCCGCGTGAAAACCATAACAATTCGCTGAATTGTTCCCACTTTAATTAAGGGCAGAATATCTATAGCCGCCGCGATGCCCGCCGGATCCGTACCGATTTGAAACGACCGCAGGCTTGTCTTCACCACATGCTGAAAAGCTTCGCATAAATCGGGCGGCAAAAAATGCAGAATGTTCGGCTGCAGATAATCCGCCGGCCGCAAGCCGAAGTCGTCCGTCATGGCTTGATTCCGGTAGACAATATCCCCTTCCAACGACAGCACCAGAACACCGACCGGAAGCACGTCAAGAACTTGACCGGCAAATTCATTTTGTTCCGCGGCAAGCAAATGCTGGTATGTACGGTGTTCCAGCATTTCCTCGAGTTCGCGCGTGTAGTTCCCGCTGTCGTTGCCGGTGATGGACGGATGGCTAAGCGCATCCTTGCGCGCCGCCCAAATGCAGAGCAAAGACTGCAGCCGTGCTTCTGCATCGCGTTGCGGGAATACGGTTAAATAGCACAGCTCGGCATCCGCATGATGTGTATCCAAAAGAAGCGGTTCATCTATGACATCTTTGCCCTCCGACACTTTTTCCAACACATCATCCCAACTGGATGGGACAGACAGCACGCGAATCAGAGATCGCCCGCCCGAACCCGTTCCACGTAGCAGCTCGCGAGCCGTCGGACTTTCGTATAGTATGTCCCCATTGGGACTCACTAAAGTTACGGCCAAATGTTCGTTTGTAAGTATCGTTTCTGTTTCGGGTGGTCGTGTCATATTGCCCATATCCCATGCGGAAAAAAGTGCCATCGTACCATAGTCCGCAAAATGAATACCATCTCGTCAAGGCCCATACTGTGGATTTCACGCGGTTTCTGCCTCGCTACAGGAGGTCAACCTTGCACTGGTGCGACCAGTCTAAAAGTCACGCTGGCCTGATTGTTGAGGGTAAATAATATGGAGATCATTGCAATCTCACAGATAGTCGTCGCAAATGATTATTAATTATACACTACAAACACGATAAATATCCATAGATTGCTGTAACAAGCTATCAAAAATACGAAAAAAATGCATACGCTTGCGGAATATGCACTGTGGTCTATAGACGGGCCGCTATGAATAGGGAAATCAGAGCATGCTTGACTCTCTGTGTGGGTTTTCGTAGCTTACTATGCTGAAAAATACGACTCTCAATCCGGTTGGTCTGCACAATTATCGCGCAGAAATTTCTGGAAAGAACAGGCAAAATAAACACACTTGAGCGATAGCGGGAAACTAATCCTGCGTTTGTGAACTTGGAGATACGGAGAACGGCGATGATGACAAAACAACCAGCAATTCGCATCTGGAGTGCGGCGCTACTTCTTTGTTCCGTTTTAGCCTTTGTCCCCTCGATGGCGCAAGCTGATCCGCGGCTATGGGGACCTGACGGAATTGTAATTCGACAGGGACTTCACATTGAATGGCAGCGCGCCGCCTATCGTCGTGCCGATGGTTACGTGTTAATCATGTGGTCTGATACTCGAGGCGGCGATCGGGACATTTATGGTCAGTTGCTGTCTCCAAACGGTGTTCAAATGTGGGAATCCGGCGGGATTCCGATTGTTACCGCCTATCAGCGGCAAGAAGACCCTGACATCATCGCAGCCGATGGCGGCTGGGTTGTCGCCTGGTCGGATTTTCGATCCGATACAGCCGGCGATATCTGGGCGCAGAAGATCAATGATAACGGCCAACCCCTATGGACACCGGGCGGCGTGGTGGTGGATCAGTTTATTTCCACCGTCAACGAATTGACCGTGCGCATCGTTCACGACGGTGCCGGCGGTGCGATCATTGCCTGGGAAGACACGAGGCGCGGGGATGAAGCCGATATTTACGCGCAGCGGGTTCTGTCGAACGGCGCACGCGCCTGGGCGGATCCGGTCGCAGTCACGAATGAAGCCGGCGGACAAAAGGGCATTACTGCCGACACCGACTTCAACGGCGGCATGGTGATCGCTTGGGACGACTCGCGGATTGACAACGACGACAATATTTACGCGGCACGCGTCACTCCCGACGGACAACTCCCCTGGGGACAAAACGGCGTCCCCGTCTGCATTGCAGCGGGAAGGCAGGAAAAAGCCAAATTGTGTCCCGACGGTTTGGGGGGATGTTATGTAGCTTGGGTAGATCAACGTTCCGGCTCATCGGATGCAGCGTCTGACGTCTACATCCAGCATATCACGGCAGGGGGCACCCCGCAAATGGCCGTTAACGGAATGCCGCTTTCCAACGCACCGAATGGTCAATCGGAAGTCCGCATCGCCGTCAGCTTGAATAGCGGTTTGCCGGACGGATGTCTGGCCGTTTGGGAAGACGGTCGGTTGGGCCTTCTGCTCAAAGAAATCTATACGCAAAAAGTGAATCTGAATGGAACGGTGGCTTGGGGAGTCAATGGGCTGAATACCTGCGGCGGTTCGGAATATACACGCAGGAACGCCCGGCTGACCAGTGACCAGAGCGGCGGAATGATCTGCGCCTGGGAAGACACAAGAAACAGCATGGGCGATTGGGGCGGGTGTGACTTATACGCAAGCCGTATCCGCAACGATGGGACCATTGCATGGACCGGGTATTGCGGCATTAACGTCGCCGCGGGTGTGGGGCAGCAATTCCAGCCCGTAATTCGCATGGACAGCGGCGACGGAGTATTTATCGTTTACTCCGATACGCGGAACGGTTCGCAAAGCATCCGCTACCAGAACCTCGATTTGAGTACCGGGGCTCTCACGTTGGATCCGGGCGGAGTGGAGATAGTTTACGGTTTGGATAAAGACTGCAACAATCCCAAGACGATTGCCATGACTCCCGGCAAAGTTGCCGTAGTTTGGAAAGATGATCGCTACGTCTGGGGCGGTTCGGGTCTGTTCTATCAGATTGTGGACTCGGCGGGCCACATCTACAAACGCATGAATGGGGATACGCTGGCCCCGGACAATCAGGGATATCCGGAATACAAACAGGAAAAACATCAACTCTGTGCCGACGGCAACGATGGCTTTTTTGTCAGCTTCGAAGACAATCGCACGGGGATCAAGCAAATTCGCGTCAGTCACGTCGGTTCGGACGGCAATGTGGCCGACGGCCTCGCCGGCAGAGTGGTTTTTAATGACCCGACGGGCGGAGATCAGTTCGATGCCTCCATCGCGCCGGACGGGCAGAACGGCTGCTATATTTCCATGGCGTCCACGGACATCAATTTCAATATTGACGCGTATGTCGTCCGCTTGGATGCCGCCAGTAATCCGACCTGGACGCAGCCGGTTCGGCTGACAACCGCGGAAACCGAAGATCTTCCATACGGCATCAGTGTGGGAACGGATGGCTGTGCTTATGTGGCTACCCGTTCCGGATCGCAAGATCAGCATGACATCTTCTTGGCAAAAGTTTGTCGCGACGGCAGTGTTTCCTGGAATGTGACCGTTTGCAATGCTCTGAATGATCAGGATGCGCCGACGGTACTCGAAGACGGTCAGGGCGGAGCCTATGTGGTCTGGACGGATAACCGTTCCGGAACGGCTACCGAACAGAATTTCGACATCTACGCTCAGCGTATCAATTCTTCCGGCCAAGCCCTTTGGACTGCGAACGGTTTGCCGATCATCGTTCAACCTTATATCCAAAGCCTGCCCGCACTGTCCAAGGATTCCGAAAATAATCTCTATATCGTGTGGCGGGATTTCCGCAATGCGGAGGATTTGTCTTTATTCGGTCAGAAGGTCTCCCCCGCCGGAGCGCTGCTCTGGCCCACCGAGGGGAAACCCATTCCCGAAACAACGGTCAATCAGGACGGCCAAGCGCTGCTGTCGGATCCGTGCAACGGTTTATACGTGGTCTGGTCGGACAATCGGGGACGTTTTGCGGAAATTTACGGAATGCACTATAGCGCTGACGGGCTGCCGACGGATCCGTGGTGGTCGGCTCAAACCGCCGGAATTATCTGTGATGCGTGGGAAGCGCAATTGGATCCCTCCATGGCGGCGGACGGCGCGGGCGGCGCGATTGCCGCCTGGGTAGACCAGCGCTCATCCGGCAAGGAACCCTTGAGAAACATCTGGGGAAACCGAATCAATGACCGGGTGTGCCAGCTGCATGCAGTGGACGTCGGCGGGCCGGTGCCGAATGCCTATAAACTCGAACAGAATTTCCCCAATCCGTTCAATCCCTCCACGACGTTCGAATTCTCTCTTCCGCGATCGGAACGGGTGGAATTGACCGTTTTCAACCTTTCGGGCCAACGCGTGGCTACACTGGTGGATGAAGTTCTCAATGCCGGCAAGTACCAGATTCTTTACGATGCCGGCTCGCTCGGTTCGGGAGTGTATTTTTACCGGATAAAAACCGCGCGCTTCAGCGACGTCAAAAAAATGACGTTGATTCGATGAGAACCGCCCTTGCCAACAATTGTCTTTCGCTGAGGTGAATTTGAGACTGCACACAGACTCTTTCCGCATACGCGGATGGCTTCTCCTAAGCTTGATCTCCCTGATCGCGGCGATGCCGCACTCGGCATTCTCAATGCTGCCGTGTTATCATACGCGGGCGGCCATTGATACGTTTCTCATCGCATTGGAGCATGACGATTCTTCCCGCAACATCGTCCACATTGACACCATCGGCTATTCGCGCGGAGAATCACTCGGGGAATCTTATCCGATCTACGCCATAAAAATTTCCGATAACGCCGATATAGATGAAGATGAGCCCGCGTCGCTGATCATCGGACACATCCACGGCGAAGAAGTCGTCGGCTTGGAATTGACGCTCAGCTATATCTGGCGGATCACGCATCAGTATCTGTCTTTTTTGGAGCTGATCAACAACACGGAAATGTATTTCATCCCGACCATGAATCCGGACGGACTGGAAATTGTTTCGCGGGATTTGGATGATTCCTACCGGAAAAACGGCTACGTGCCGCCCGGATTGAACGGCCGACCCTGTGTGGTGACCGGAACCGGCAGCGACTGGTGCGGTGTGGACTTAAATCGGAATTTCGGTGTCAACTGGATCTACGGCGATACGCTGTGGCAGCCGGGCGGGCAGGAACCGTTCGATTACTATCGAGGTCCCGCTCCGTTTTCGGAACCGGAGACTCAGGCGATCCGTGACTTCGCCACGTTAATCAAACCGGCGGTTTCGATCGTTTATCACAGTTCGCGTACCGGCAATTTCTCGGAAATGGGAATTACCGCCTGGAAATGGGGAGACGATCCCGGCCCGTACAAATTTTCCCCGGACTGCACGGCTATCGGACGGCTGAACGGCCAATACTGCGTTCTGCTGCCCAAATCCGGGACAACCGGCTCCACCTATCAGCCGAATTTCGGCGGGACGCGCAACGGCTGTCTGCAGGACTGGTTCTATTGGAAACTGGGTACGATTCAGATTCTCACCGAACTCGGACCGCCTACTCAAGTTCAGCCGTCCTGCAGCACGATGCAGCGTCTGACAACGGTCCAGTTTTATTCGAGCATCAATTGGATCAACGGCCGGCCCTATAATGTGAGACGGGAAGGACCGACTCCGATGGTGATTCACACGCGGGATGCATCCACACAGCAGCCGATTTCCGCGGAATGGAGAATCCTCGATACATGGTCTTCGATGCTGGCTCCGTGGTACACCGACGAGCAATACGGCAGTGCACATACGCTGCTCGCGTCGCAGGGTTGGGTCCACATCATGGCGCGCAAGGACGGCTATGCTACAAAGACGGACAGTGTCGTGATTAATCCCAACAGCGTTCTGCAGGGCATTACTCTGTACTTGCAGCCGCTGCCGCGTCATCAGGTACAGATTGTTCTCTATGATGAAAGCCACAATGCCATCGCGGGCCGCGTATGGGCGGATAACGGATTTCCGAAATGGATTGATGTTCCCGCCGGAACCGGCGCAAATGCTGAATTGCCGGAAGGGACTTATCACTTCATCGCCGTACCGGACGATCCGCAGCGGATGGTTCTCTGGCATGACGTCTATGTAGGCGGGAACGATACCATTGTTTTTGAGGCTCAGCAGGCGGCCCAAAGATTCTACGAAGATTTCGCGAGCGGACTTGGGAATTGGACAACCGGCGGCAACGCCAACCCGTGGCGGCTCGAAGCCGATACGACCGCCTTCGCCTACGGCAACGGATTGGTTTTCACTCCAACGGGTTATCGGGAACAGTACGCAAGCAACCTGAACGCGTGGATCTCCGCATCCACCGCGATTGATTTGAACGGCGGCAATGCCGCCTATCTGGAATTCGACCGCCGCGGACGGCTGGAAATGCCTTACGACAGTCTCTATGTCGAAGCATCCACGGATGGCGGAACGAATTGGGAAATCGCTGCCCGGTTCTGTGATTGGGAATTGCCCTGGACACCGGCTTACGTGAATCTCCTGCAATGGATTCCCAATTCCATTCGCTTGCGATTCCGCATCGTTACCGATGCCACTTTGGGTGATTTAGGTCTGACAATTGACAACGTGCACGTGTGGACGGGAACTGATCTCGCCGTTCCGTCCCAACCGGAAGGGATAGCGTACACATACCGTATTCACGGGTCCTATCCGAATCCGTTCAATTCCGCCACGACCATCAATTACGAAGTCGCATCCGTTGGCGCCGTCACCTTAACCATCTACAATATTTTGGGCGAGGAAGTCCGGCGCTTTAATGAACGGCCTGTTTCCGCCGGGCTGCAAAAACTCGTCTGGGATGGAACCGCACAAAACGGCGGAATACTTTCGTCTGGCTTATACTTTGTTCAGCTTCAGGCAGTCAATGTCAGAATCACGCATAAGCTTCTGCTCTTGCGTTAACGCCGCTCTGCTGATTGGAGCTTCACATTCCTTTTTGCTCAATTCAGGTAATTTCACATGAATCCCTCCCCGATTTCCCGACCGAGCGGTGCTGAGCCGCGCCATCACCGCGATTTTCTTACTGAACTGGACTTCACCCGTGATGAAGTCATTGAAACACTTGCCCTGGCCCGCGAGTTGAAGGAGTTACCGGATCGTCCCGACGCCGTGGCTCTTCAGCACCAGACATGGGGCATGATCTTTCACAAACCGAGCCTCCGCACCAGAATTTCCTTCGAGGTGGCCTTAAACCAACTCGGCGGCCGTGGTATTTATATTACAGACAACGAGATACAGCTCGGCAAACGGGAAACGATTGCCGATGCGGCACGGGTTTTATCCCGCTACTTGAACGGAATCATCATCCGCACGTTTTCCCAAACAGATGTGGAAGAGCTTGCGAAATATGCAGATATCCCGGTTATCAATGCCTTGACAGACCTCCTCCATCCGTGCCAGATCATGTCGGATATCCTGACAATCTACGAAAAGCTGGGTCGGTACGAGAATTTCAAGCTGGTTTACATCGGGGACGGCAACAATATTACCAATTCGTTTTTAAACCTTTCCACGCTTTTAGGCATCGAATTGGTAGTAGCAACCTCCCCGGATACCTTGCCGGATATGCAGGTTTTTGAACGGGCACAAAAGGCTGGATCGTCCCGAGTGGTTATCTCCCATGAACCGGACGAGGCGGTCCGCGGTGCGCATGTGATTTATACGGATGTCTGGGCTTCGATGGGTCAGAAAGATCAGTTTATGGCAAAAGAGCAAGCCCTCCGCGCATTTCAGGTTAACAAGGAATTGGTCAAGAAAGCGGATAAAGACTGCATCGTCATGCACTGCCTGCCGGCGGAACGCGGCCGCGAGATCACCGATGAAATGATGGACGGACCGCACAGCGTGGTTTTTGATCAGGCGGAAAACCGGCTGCACATGCAGAAGGCGATCATTCTGAAGCTGCTGGAAGGATAAACGAATCCGGGCGGTCAGGTGGTTGTGGCGTTAGGTCGAGACGATACGGAAACGAGGCAACTATGAAATATACACGGTTTCTCATCGCAGCAGCAGTTCTGCTGATGTTGACAACAGCGGGCTGCTACACGAAATTCTACCGGCCGGGAATGGAGAGCACGGGGCAAGGCCCGTACAGCGAACTCTATAACCGCTACGACTCCACCGCCATTGATACCACGTTGACCGAGGATCCGTATGTCTATCCGGAAACGGATAACAGTTGGGATCGCTGGTCTTACTGGGGACGGCCGCGCGGCTATACCCGCTGGGGTTTCGATTTCAATAATTTCTCGCCGGATTACTACTGGTCGTACTACGGATACTACGACTATTACGGAACACCGTGGTGGTCGAATTATAACAATCCGTGGTGGGGCGGCTCAGGTGGTGGTTCCGGCGCGCCGGGCGAACCGCCGTCCAGACGGCCAACGGGACGGCGCAATCCGCCTTCCTCTGCCGGTTCTTATGCGGATCCCGCACCTTCATCCAGTCCGAGTTATGCGGCTCCGAATTCAACGCCACAGCCTGCCGCTCCCAAGCAAGACGACAGTAAAAGTCAAAATACGAGCAAGGGCAGTGATGACGCCAACAAACGCGACGGCAAGCGGGGACGATAGGTCATGAAACGAATCCTTCTTGCAGCACTGGTTCTTCTGACAGCGGCGACATGCACTTGGGCGCAAAGCGCTCTGCCGGAACGACTCCTTTTAACCACCGGACAGTATGTAGGCAACGGTGCGAGACCGATGGGTTTGGGTGGAACTTATACGGGCGTGGCTGACGACTACTCAAGCGTTTGGTGGAATCCGGCTGGACTCGCGCAGGTGAAGCGGATTGAGTTGCAGGGATCTCTGTCACGCACGGGTTACGGCAATGAAACCAGTTATTACGGCGGGACCGATGACGGCTCGACGAGTTCACTGAGACTGAACAACATCGGTTTAGTCTTTCCTGTTCCCGTTTATCAGGGTGCGTTGAGTTTCGCCTTCGGATATAATCAGGTCATGGCTTTTGACCGCCGTACGCTGGTGCAGTCGCCGACGTCGGGCACAGCCACTTGGGACAATTTCGATGAATTGGAAACCGGACGGCTCGGCATGTGGACGGCCGCCGGAGCGGTAGACGTGTCTCCGAATTTATCGCTTGGACTTGGCTTGAGCTATTGGACGGGATTGGATGACTACAACTTATCGGGACGCTACACCGATAACGGCGAACGAATTTACACAGAGACAACAGTCAAGACCGATTTATCGGCGTGGGGTGCGAACATCGGCGGCATGTTCCGCGCCGGCCGCTATGCGCGATTGGGAGTCATGTTCCAGACTCCGCTGAACATGAGTCTGGAAGAAGAGTGGACGCAAAGCGACGATAACGGATTTGTGAATTATCGCATGACGTATCCGGCCGTCTTCCGCGTGGGGGCGTCTTTCTGCCCCGGCCGCTGGCTGTTGGCTACCGATGTGGAATACCGCGATTGGACTTCTTTAGAATTCCGCGGCGACACTCCCTATGACGGAGTCAGTCGCGTCTCCGCGAACCAGCAGATTAAGAAGGATTACCAGAGCACAACGAAGTTCTCGGTGGGCGGCGAGTACCTTTTCCCCGCTTACGGTTTACGCGCACGCGCCGGCTACAGCTATCAGCCTTCCGACTACAAGAAAGCGGGCGGTGAAGACAACCGCAATCTGTTCAGTGTCGGTCTGGGTGTTTTAGTGGATCGCAGCGTGATGATTGATGCCGCCGTTCAGACCACGTCGTATACAGAGAAAATCACCACCGGCTTGAAGGAAAACGTCTCTACGACTACCGCGCTGGTGACGATCAGCTATCGCATGTAGCACGCTCAATTCTGCGCAGGGACACTCCGGGGAGTGTCCCTGCGTTTGTTATTTTACTTTGTTTATATTTCCCACCTATGCCTATTACTCCTGAGACTTCTCCAACCCTTGCACGAGTTCGCGAGCTGCCCGCCGGTGATAAGATTACCGGCTTTTATTTGCTCGCGAAACTGGAAACCAAACCCAAAAAAGACGGCACACTGTATTTGACATGCCGTCTGCAGGATGCATCCGGCGCGTTGGACGCCAAGATGTGGGAAGGATTTGAAGATTTTCTTTCCGTGGCTAAACCGGGGGATGTTATAAAAGTGGAAGGGATGGTGGATCACTATCGCGACGTTCCCGGCTTAGTGATCTCGCGCATCCGTCTGGCAACATCCGAGGAAGTCCCTGACCGCCGCGAGTTCTTGCCGCATTCCACACTTTCGCGGGACGACGCGGCTGCTCAGCTAAATGAGATTATCGCAACTGTGAAAAACGAACCGTTGCGGAATCTACTTCGTGCGGTGTTCGAAGATACGGAATTACGCGATGCGTTTCTCAATGCGCCGGGCGGCAAGATGTGGCATCACGCCACGATGGGCGGCTTGGCTGAGCACACGCTTTCTCTTGCTCGCGCGGGGGAACTTATCGCATCACACTACGCTGCGCTGAATCGCGATCTTATCATCGCGGGTGCACTGCTGCACGACATCGGTAAAGTGCAGGAACTTCGGACGGATATCGCCATTGATTACAGTGTAGACGGTCGGCTGATCGGGCACATTGTGCAGGGAGTATTTCTGGTGGATAAAAAGATGGCAGAGCTGCCCGATTTCCCCGAAGAGACGCGGAGGCATGTGCTGCACCTGATTTTATCCCATCAAGGTGAACCCACCATGAGTTCGCCGGTTAAACCGATGACTCCGGAAGCTTTGGTTCTTCACTATTTAGACGAAATGGACAGCAAGCTCAACGCTTTCGCGCGGATCCGTGCGGCCACGCCCGAGGGACAAGATTTTTCCGAATATGTGCGGCTGATGGATCGCTTCTTTTACGTTAAATCTTTCGAGGATGACAAAACCGGGACGATGAGCAAATGAACTACGCTGAAAATGAAGCCATAAATTGGAAATCCCTGCCCGCTTTAACCGGCGGAGTTTGGGTGGCCATGGTTACGGAAGTGCTGGATCAGGAAGGGATTCCCAATCTGGTGAAGACGGATCTTTCGGCAGGTGCCTTGGGAGTCATTACGGGAACCATGTCCTTGGGCAAGTTGTGGCGGATTCAGGTTCCGGAACCGGAGTACGACCGCGCCCTCGAAATCTACGAATCGCTGATGGGCGACCATGACCAGCCGGAGGAGACTCCCTGACGGTCTCTTGCGTTCAAGGTCAGGATTTCGTATATTCCAACGATTAGCCAAACCTTTCAACCAATCCACGGTAATATGACTGAAATAACAGACGTTTTTGCGCGCGAAGTGCTGGATTCCCGCGGGAATCCCACCGTTGAAGTGGAAGTCGTGCTCTCCGGCGGAGCGATGGGACGCGCCACCGTTCCCTCCGGCGCATCCACCGGCGAAAACGAAGCCGTTGAACTGCGGGACGGAGATGAAGCCCGCTATCTCGGCAAGGGTGTTTTAGAAGCGGTTAAAAACGTAAACACCAAGATCGCCGACGAGATCATTGGACAGGATGCCATTTATCAACAGTCTATTGATTCCGTGCTCCTGTCTCTGGACGGAACCGATAACAAAAGCAAATTGGGTGCAAACGCGATGTTAGCCGTGAGTCTGGCGGTTGCCCGTGCGGCCGCGGAGGCTGTGGAGCTTCCCCTCTATCAGTATCTCGGCGGCGTCGGCGCCAAGGTCATGCCCGTCCCCTTCATGAACGTTGTTAACGGCGGAGCGCATGCCGATAATCCGTTGGATATTCAGGAATTCATGATCGTACCGCGCGGATTCTCTTCTTTCTCGGAAGGACTGCGCGCGGGTGTGGAAACGTTTCATCATCTTAAGAAAGTGCTGAAGAAGGCCGGACACTCCACGAACGTCGGGGATGAAGGCGGTTTTGCGCCGAACTTGAAATCCCATCGGGAAGCGATTGAGGCTATCCTGAAAGGAATCGAGCAGGCGGGATACAAACCGGGTGAGGAAGTGGCCGTTGCGCTCGACAGCGCAGCCTCGGGATTCCACGATCCGAAAACCGGCAAATACACTTTGGGATGCGAAAGCAAAGTTCTTGACGCCGCGGCGCTGGTAGACTACTACGCCGAATTGTGCAAGGATTATCCCATCGTCTCCATCGAAGACGGTATGGGCGAACACGATTGGGACGGCTGGAAACTGCTGACGTCTAAAATCGGTAAAAAGGTGCAGCTTGTCGGCGACGACATCTTTGTTACCAACGTGCGCTTGCTGCAGCAGGGAATCGAAAAAGGCATTGCCAATTCAATTCTGATAAAATTGAATCAGATCGGCACTGTGTCCGAGACATTGGATGCGGTGGATCTGGCCCGCCGTTCCGGTTATACGCAAATCATCTCGCATCGCTCGGGCGAAACCGAAGACACCACAATTGCCGATTTTACGGTTGCCACGGGCTGCGGCATGATTAAAACCGGCAGCGCTTCGCGCACGGACCGTATCGCCAAATACAATCAACTTCTGCGCATTGAAGAAGAATTGGGCGATGACGCGGTCTACTTCGGAATCATGTGGAAGTAAACTGAACTTCACGAGGCCGGATGTCCGCTCACACCCGCAAACGTCCTTTTTATTTGCGTCCTCTGCCGATTCTCGGAACTGTGGCCGTTCTGCTCTTTGTTCCATGGTTCGTTTTCGGCAAATCGGGCGTATGGGAAAGCCGGGATCTGCATAAGCAAAAAGCGGCGCAGGCGGAACAGATTCGGCTGCTGGAAGCGAAAAAAGTCCGACAGCAGGAATATCTGACGGCGTTGAAAGCGGAAGACAAATTGGCTCTCGAACGGGCGGCGCGCGAACGCGGATTTGTGGCTCCGAATGAAACGATTTACGTGATTCGCGTTGACTCGGTTCAACACTGAGCTTGTCACGAGATAGATAACAGAGCCCGGCTTGTTCGCAAGTCGGGTTTTCTCTGCATAGGAAAATCCACGATGTCTACGGATTCACCGGAAAAAACTCGTTCTTTTACGGCGCGCTTTCGGGAACATTTTATGACCGGCCTGCTCGTGATGGCGCCGCTGTTTCTGACCGGATATGTTGTCGTATTGGTTGTCGGCGCTTTGGGCGGCTTGCTTGCTCCGTATATGCGGCTTGTTGTCGTGCAGCTGCTCGGCGAAGGGCATTACCCGCATATCATTACTGTTATTGCCGATGTCGTAGGTTTTATCATTACCATTTTGCTGGTCACTCTGGTCGGCATGATGGTCGGTGCGGTCGTGGGACAGCGGGCGGTGGATTTGCTCAGTTCACTGCTCGGTCGGATTCCCGTCATTCGCGAATTGTACACGGGGATGCGCAAGTTCGGCGAAGTCTTGGCCGGAGACAAAGATCATCTGAAACGCGTGGTCGCCGTCCGCTTTCCGTTCGAACGCACGTGGCGGATCGGGTTTGTGACCAACGAACAGGACTGGAGATTCCCCGAGCAGAGCGGTCCCGCTCACGTGGCGGTCTTCGTTCCCGGAACACCGAATCCCACCAGCGGCTTTCTGGTCTTCTACGCTCCCGAAGACATTCTGCCGCTTTCACTCTCCGTGGACGAAGCGTTGAAGCTGATCGTTTCGGGCGGAACGCTGACGCCCGAAAGATTTGCCGCCGATGTAAACCGAACAAAATAATTCCGACATGAAGACAAATAAAAAGCCCGGCATTCCCGCCGGGTTTTCTTATTTGAAACGCAAATCGTTTCAGGACGGAATCGCCGGCGGCCCCTGCGATTCCGCGTAAATCTGCAAACTGGTTTTAAGCAGCGCCGCTATCACCGGCCCGAGAATAACTCCGAAGAAGCCGAACGTGGCGATACCGCCCATGCTGCTGATAAAAACCAGCAATTCATGCAGATTGACTTCGCGGCGCACCAAATAGGGCCGCAATATATTGTCAATGTTGGCAATCACGATCAGGCTCCATAAAAGCAGTCCGATTCCGAACCACGTTTTCCCTGCGATGATCAGAAAAATCGCGGCGGGA
>RPQS01000102.1 GCA_003818605.1 Candidatus Zhuqueibacterota bacterium
CAACACCGCCGATCCAAACAAATACAAACTCTTCGCCAAATTCGATTGGCCGCGCATTCTCAATCCGAAACTCACCTTTCCGCTGACGGAAGCCCGTCTTGAGGAAGTGGAAAAGGCGGAGCGGCTGGCTGTGGCGCAGATGAAAACCGCGTTTCTGGAAAACCGCGACGAAATCTGCGCGATCATCATCGAACCGATTCAGGGTGAGGGCGGAGACAATCATTTCCGCGCCGAATTTTTCCGTGAACTGCGCGCACTGGCGAACGAAAACGAAGCCATGCTCATCCTGGATGAAGTGCAAACCGGCATCGGTATCACCGGCAAGATGTGGGCATATCAGCACTACGGTATGGAACCGGACATGATCGTGTTCGGCAAAAAAACGCAGGTCTGCGGCTTTCTCTGCGGCCCGCGTATTGACGAGGTTCCGGACAACGTTTTCCGCGTCCCCAGCCGCATCAATTCCACGTGGGGCGGCAATCTCATTGACATGTTCCGCTTTAAAATCTATCTCGATATTATCGAAGAGGAAAAACTCGTCGAGAACGCGGCGCGTGTCGGCGAAGTCCTGCAAAACGGTCTCGCCAAACTCGCGGAAGAATTCCCGAATCTGGTTTCCAACGTGCGGGGTCGCGGCATGATGTGTGCTTTCGATCTGCCCACGTCCGAAATCCGCGATCACTTGCGCGGCCAACTCTACGAACGCGGTGCGGTGCTTTTGGGCAGCGGTCAAAAATCCGTCCGTTTCCGCCCGCCGCTCACGATGTCCGAGTCCGAAGTGAATGAGGGACTTCGTATTTTCCGCGAAGCTCTCAAAGCGTTGCCGACAAAATAACATCGTATTCCTTAAGATGAACGAGACATCGGATTCCAACCTAAACGCGTCCTAAGAGGCGGGGCTTCCCTCGAAGCCCCGCCTCTATTCATTTGTGCGTAAAAATATATTAGCCGAAAATACCGCGGAAGACTTCCCAAAGCATGGCTTTTATCACGGATCCCGCGCGAGCGATTGATTCGCTTTGCGCTTGGCTGCATTCTCAATTAGAGAAAACCGGACGGTCGGAATTTGTCTTGGGCTTATCCGGTGGTCTGGATTCCGCCGTGGCGGCTTATTTGGCGGTACAAGCCGTCGGCCATGATGCGCTCCAATGCATCATTATGCCTTATCGCACGAGTTCGCCGCAATCTTTGGCAGATGCGAAGCTCGTGGCAGATACCCTCGGAGTCCGTCATCGCGTCGTGGATATTTCCGCTATGGCGGATGGTTTCGAAGCGCAAGTCACCGATCTCACGCCGCTGCGCCGCGGAAACCTGTGCGCCCGGTTGCGCATGATGATTTTATTCGATCAAGCCCACGCGCGCGGCTTGGTTCTGGGCACGTCCAACAAAACGGAAATTTTGCTGGGCTACGGCACATTGCACGGCGATGCCGCATGGTCTTTAAATCCGCTGGGCGATCTCTACAAAACGGACGTGCGCTTCATTGCGCGGCATATCGGAGTCCCTGTACAGATCATAGAAAAAATCCCGACCGCCGATCTCTGGGACGGTCAAACCGACGAAGGGGAACTCGGTTTTCTCTATGCCGACATGGATCGCGTGCTGGTGAAAATAGTTGATGAAAAAAAATCCCGCCGCGAAGTTCTCGCGGAAGGTGCGAACCCGAAACTGGTGGAACGCGTCGTGTCTCTCATTCGCGGTTCCGCTTTTAAACGCCGTTCGGCCCCAGTCGCTTGGCTCGCCCAGCCATATTCAACCGCTCCCATTGAGGATCCGCAGTGGTAGAGAACAGCGGAACGAACGGCTCGCTGGTGCTCGTGGCTACGCCCATCGGCAACCTTGACGATATGAGCATTCGCGGGGTTCAGGAACTCTCGTGTGCCGATCTGATTCTCTGCGAAGACACGCGCCATTCCTCCATTTTGCTGCGCAACTATGACGTACAGGTCCCCACCACGTCCTACGGCAGCCACAATCTACGCGGAAAAATTCCGTGGATTCTCAACGAACTTCAAAGCGGAAAACGTGTGGCTCTCATTTGCGATGCGGGCATGCCGGGAATCTCCGATCCGGGTTCTGTATTAGTGCGCGCCGTACTCGATGAAGGACTTGCCGTAGAAGCCGTTCCCGGTGCAAACGCTTTATTGATGGCGCTGGTCCTCGCGGGTTTTCCCACCGACCGCTTCATTTTTGAGGGATTTCTTCCGCATAAAAAGGGAAGGCAAACCCGATTAAAAGAAATCGCCGGAGAAGAGCGCACGGTTGTCCTTTATGAAAGTCCGCACCGCCTGTTGAAAACCTTGCAGGAACTTCAAAACGCGCTCGGTGATCGCGAGATTGCCGTGGCGCGCGAATTGACGAAAGTTTACGAAGAAGTTCGCCGAGGCACACTCTCCGCTCATATCGAACACTTTACGCGAAACGCACCGCGCGGTGAATTTGTTTTGGTAATCGCCGGAACCGATTATCACGACCGGATGAAAAGGCAAGGAGATTTGAATAACGACCCGACCATCGGATGATCCGTTTATTCCGCAGTAAATGAAAACGAGTCGCTAACAATTCAATCGGCATAGGAGGGCGTACGCAATGTTCATTTTACTTTTAATCGTTGCGCTGGCGGTTTCCTTTTTGGTTTGTTTTGTTCTGGCGCGGCTCTTTCGCTCGCCCATTCACAGGATTCTGCAGCGTCTTGTGGGAGAAGACATTTATACGGCGTGGACCCGCTACCTGATGTTTGCTCTCTATGTTGTGGGAATCTCCGGCGGCGTCCGCATCTGGCAGATGGAACGGTATGTTACGGCGCGTACTAAGGATGAGATCATTCTGGAATTGACCGGAGACCGTTGGACACTCGAACTGTACGGTACGGTTATCGGAACTCTGCAGAGCGTCGCGTGGATGCTGCTGGTGTTTTTTCTGGTGGCTCTGCTTGCTTTTGTGGTAGTGAAAGGCCGTGAAATAAAGCGGCATCCGAAAGACGAGTAATACTTCTGTGAGCACATTCGTTTATCGCACACGTATTCCCGCGCCCGCCGGCTATGTGTTCAACTGGCTGGAACGCCCCGGCGCGCTGGAACGGCTGACTCCCCCGTGGGAACGGGTTCGAATCATGAAAAAATCCGGCGGCCTTGAAAACGGCAGCCGCGTCACTTTGCGTCATCGTGTCGGCCCGTATTGGCAGGAATGGCTGATTGAGCATCGCGACTTCATCGCAGGCCGCCAATTCCGCGATATCCAGATTCTGGGTCCGTTCAACCGCTGGGAGCATTTGCATCTCGTCGAACCGGATGGCGAGAATGCGTGTTTTCTCGAAGATCGCATCGAATACCGCATGCCGCTTCTGGGTCTGAGCCAACCGGTCATGGGCTTCTGGGTTCGCAAACGTTTGCAGCGCATGTTTGCCTATCGGCATGCCGCGGCCGCATCGGATATCGCCGCTCACTATGCCTGTCGCGACAGAGGTTCGCTGCGCATTTTAATTTCTGCTTCTACGGGTCTGCTGGGATCGAATCTGGTGCCGTTTCTGACCGCGGGTGGTCACCGTGTCGTGCGTCTCGTGCGCAAACCGCTCCATTCTGCGGAGGAAGAAATCGTTTGGAATCCCGCCGTGGGAGAGCTCGATCCCGCGCAGTTGGAAGGATTCGATGCGATCATTCATCTTTCCGGTGAAAACATTGCTCCGGGACGCTGGAAACTCGGTAAACGCGAACGAGTGTGGAATAGCCGCGTTCGCTCCACTGAACTTTTGGTGAATGCCGTCACGCGCTTGAAACAACCGCCGAAAGTGTTTGTTTGCGCGTCCGGAACCGGCTGGTATGGGGAAGGGGGAGATACCGAACTGACGGAAGACACTCCCTCCGGTTCGGGCGGATTCTTTGTGGATCTGGTCCGCACTTGGGAAGCGGCCGCCGAACCTGCCGCCCGAAAGGGCATTCGCGTAGTCAATGCGCGTATCGGAGTGGTCCTGACTCCGGCCGGCGGTGCGTTGAAAATGATGCTGCCCGCTTTCCTCTGGGGGGCGGGATCGGTCTTGGCTGATGCCAATCACTATACGGCTTGGCTTACCTTGGATGATATTCTCGGCATGTTTCACCACGTTGTGATGACAGACAGTTTGCGCGGCCCCGTGAATTTCGTCACGCAGCCCATCACCCAAAAGGATTTTTCCATCGCTGTTGGCCGTGTCTTGAATCGCCCGGTTTGGCTAACGGTTCCTGTTTGGGCTATTCGCTTGATGATTGGTCAGGAGATGGCCGAGGCGATGAGTTGGAATCAGCGCGTCATTCCCGCCAAGCTCGCGGCATCTCGCTATCGCTTTCGATATCCCGATCTTGATGCGGGATTGCGCCACGTGTTGGGGGAAACCGATTCTCTATAGTGAATTCCTTACCGGCGTTCATAGTGTGAATCGCCTTGACTTTTTCCCGCAGGTATCTTACATTCTTGTGTTTGCATGTTTTCCAAAGTGATTAAACAAATGTTCAACACTATCAAGCAGAGAGAATTGAGCTATAGCTCCCTGCTTTTTATTTTATTATTTCTCTGGGGTTGCGGAGGCCCGGAAGGTGTCGCACTGCGGGGCGGAACGGAACATCTGCTCCTGCTGGACAAACGGACGCTTCAGTATCAGGAACGATACCGCGGGGAAACTGTCCCCTACACGTTGATTATGCGCTACACCGGAGGCCAGGATATTCGTGTTTATAATCTGGAGTTTCGCGGTATTGAAATGGGCCGTTGTCGTTTAATCAGCAAGGATCAACAAGTTTTTTTCGAAACGACCAAACCGCTGACAAAATTCGATTATCTCCCGGAATACCGCCAGCTTTGGGTGGATGAATCTGTTCTTAGCGGCGGGGAATGGGAGGATTTCGACGTGGGAACCAACACGGTGGTCGCGCCGTCCGAAACGGTGACAGTTCCGGCCGGAACGTTTTCCAACTGCTATAAAACCGTTACCTCGGCTTTTCCGTCCTTTGTTGATTCGCTCGAAGTCTGGCGCGGCGAAGGCCTGATTTCCGAGGAAGAGTATCAGCAGCAGAAATCGGCGGCGGGAATTGCCGTGGTGCGCTGGTTCGCTTCCGGTGTGGGCTTGGTGAAAGAACAAATCGGCAGCCCCGATCATGTACGCGAATTAGTTGAAGTCAAACGTCCCGGTACGGGCCGTGTGGATATTCCTTCCGATGAATCCGACTCGCTCGAATAACCTGTTGAGAATCTGTATGACGAAACTTTCCCGTTGGATTTCGCTTTTCTGTGCGCTGACTTTAGTTTCTCAGGTGTGGGCGCAGGGATTCAGCGTTCGCCGCTATCAACCTTCGGAAGGGGAGCGTGCGATTGAAGCCGCTTTGGATTCGGTCAGCACGTATGCCTCCGAAAAAGCGATTGCCCGCGATTTTCAGGCTCGCTATCCGAATGATATCGCCGTCCAGTTTCGCGCCGCCAGTATTCTGGCCATGGATAACATGGATTCGACGCGCGCTCACTATCAAAAACGTGCCGAAGATGAACCGGACAATGAAGCCGCTGTTTATTTGGCCGGTCGCATGATGACGACGCCTGCCGATCAGCGCGTCTACGCCGAGAAATTACTGGCTCGCGACCCGAACAGCTACTGGGGCAATCTCTTGCAGGCGGGAGCTTACACTCCCGAAAGCGATTCCGGATTCCATCTCTCCGAAGCCGCATTGCGCAAGGCGATTGCGCGGGATAATTCGCTTCCCTATGCCGTGGAAAGACTCGGTCATCTGCTCCGGGCCCGCAATGAGAAAACCGCGGCGGATGACGTGTATCAAAAACTCTGCGAGATGCAGCCCAATCGGTTCGAACCGGTACAATACCGGATGATCTTAGCCGTTCCCGATCAGCGGAAGGCTATCGAACGCGTGGATGAATTTCTGCGCAACAATCCCGACAATATAGACGCGCTCTACGCGAAAGCCCGCGCCCAGCGCGAAATTCCCGATTGGCCTGCGCATGTTCAGACTATGCGCCGCATTGTGGAAGTTAAACGCCGTGGCGAACATGCGTACGATCTGGCCTGTGGTTTCTCACTGGCCGGAGAAAAGGATTCCGCCTACGCTTGGCTGTTCACCGCCGCCGATTTGGGCTTCTCCGATATCGAGCAGTATAAGTCCGATGACGACCTCGTCCCGCTCCGCAGTGATCCGCGCTGGAATGAACTGCTCGTGAAAGTCGAGGATGCGGAACGCGCACGGATGGCGGAAGTCATCCGCCAAGCCGCCGCTACCGCCCCGCAGCGCAAGCAGGAAGCCGTTGCCGACCGTCAAAGCATCCTCGCTCCCGATTTCTCGCTGAAAGATCTGGACGGAAAAACCGTTTCGCTCGCAAGTTTGCGCGGCAAAGTGGTGATTCTCGATTTCTGGGCGACATGGTGCGGCCCCTGCAAGAAAACCATGCCGCTGCTCGATCAATTCTTCCGTGAAAAGAAGCCGGAAAATGTAGAAGTCTACGGCGTCAATGTTTGGGAGCGCGGCGGCAATACCGACAAGGTGAAGCCCTTTCTCGCTGAACGCAAGATAGCTTTCCCGGTGCTCTTCGGAACGGATGATCTGGCCACGGCCTATGGCGTGCGCGGCATTCCCACTCTCGTCATGATAGACCAGCAGGGAAAAATCGCCTATCGTCACGTCGGCTATACTCCCACGCTGGCGGAGGAATTGCTCTGGCAGGCCAACGAACTTCTGAAAAAGTAGCGAGTCCGAATACGTGACCGCCGTCCCTGTCAGTACGGCTCTCGGCATGCTCCCGTTGCCGCTGGGACCGAAACTGCTTTATCTGGTTATCGCTTTACCGCTGACGGTTCTGTTTTTGGGAATGATGCGTCAGTGGAGTCGAAAGCTCACCGATTGGCGGGGCACATTTCCGATTTTTTCCATCAGTGTTGTTTTTTTCGTTTTTCTTGCGCTCCACTTTCACTACTTCCCGCAGGGAGTGGACGACAGCTTCATCACGTTGCGCTATAGCGAGAATTTTGCTGCCGGCAGGGGAATTTGCTTTAATCCCGGTGAACGCATCGAAGGATTCTCCAATCCGCTTTGGATGTTCGGTCTGTCGGGCTTTGCAGCTCTCGGTGTGAATCTCTACATGTCGGATTGGGCGTTGTATCTTGTCGCGAAGCTAATCGGTGTTCTTTGTCATCTCGCCGTTTTTCTGATGATCGTCCGCTGGGCTATGCGCGGACGAAGTACGTGGTGGGCGTTGCTTGTGGGACTTTCATGGCTGGTTGCCGCCGGTGCCAACACGTTGTGGGCCGTCAGTGGCATGGAAACCTCGCTGCATTCTCTGCTGCTTCTCTGGGCGGTTCTTTCGTGGAATGATTTGCGCGGTTCGGGATCCTTGCCTGCGCATCCGGCTGCACTGACAACGGCAATTCTCCTGCTTGCTCTTTCGCGGCCTGAAGGAGCGATGTTCGGCGTTGTGCTCTTGGTTTTTTGGGCGATTGCGGATCGTCGCGCACAAAATCGCTTGAGTCGCCGCTGGATCGCGGCCTGCTCGCTGTTTGTATTATTATCGGCGGCGATGTCCGTATTTCGTTTGGCTTATTTCGGCACGCTGCTGCCCAATACGTTTTATGCTAAAGCCACCGGAGATTTTCTTTTTCAATTCCGGCAGGGTTTGCAGTACTTGGGAACCGCGCTTGTGGCTACCGGCGGTTGGATCTGGCTGTTTGCGCTCTGGCAGGATCGGCGGGATATTTTGCAGAACGGTCTGCCGTTCATTTTTGTTCTGGCTCAGGTTGTTTTTATTCTCAAAGTCGGCGGCGATTGGATGCTCGCGTGGCGGTTCTGGGCGCCCATGATTCCGCTGGGTGTGGTCGGACTGATTATATTTCTTAATCGTCATGCTGAAACCGTGGAACGCGTCGTCTTCGCGCCGGTTTCGCGATGGCGTCAGCCTGCGGTCGTGTGTGGTCTGCTTTTCTTGACGGCTTTGCAGACGTTTGCCTTTGATCGTTTCGTATTTTTCCAGAACGATTTCTTCATCAGCGGCTTTCGCCGCTTGGATCTCTTTCCCAGCATTGCGCACTATGAGGCGGGATTGGCCGTGGGGGGAATGGTGGAACCCGGAGCGGTCGTTGCCGTTGGTGAAGCGGGGCTGATTCCCTATATCGGACGCGCCCGCGCGCTCGATTGCCACGGTTTATTCGACCGCGAACTTGCCGCGCTGCCCGGCCGCATGCACGAAAAGACAAGCGGTGACGACATCTTGCGCCGAAATCCGGAATATATCTTGCTTGGCATCATCGTCACGGATGGGACAGCGCAGAGCATTGTTGGATGGGATCGCTATGTCAACGACCTATTGCAGAGCCGCGAATTCGCATCGCGCTACAACGACATCTGGCGCAACAGTAAATTCGTTTTATATCGCCGCCGTGATTTAATGCACGGTGATCTGCAGGCGAATCTTCCGAATCCCAGATTGAATTGTAGCGCCGCACGGCAGTGCGCTCTGTCGGGTTTAGAAATCCGGTATCCATTTTTTAGAGAGAATCTTTGTGACCTTTGAACGCATCACAGTTTTTGGCGCGGGAACGATGGGCGCCGGCATCACGCTGGTTTGTGCCGGTGCGGGTGCGCAGGTCACGCTCTGTGATGCTTCACCTGAAGCGATCAAGCGCGCGCAAAAGTTGCTCGAGAACGAACTGAAAGACTACAGCGAGCTGCGCAACTTATCGCGTGAAGATAGTCAAGCGGTGAAGACGCGGATTCAGTTCCAAAGCGGGCTGTTCGATTGCGCCGAATCCGATCTGATTGTCGAAGCCATCACGGAGAAGCTGGATGTCAAACAGGAACTTTTTTCGCGGATAGATGCGCAGCTTCCCTTGGCGTCGGTGATCGCTTCGGCCACGAACACGCTTTCCATCACCACGATTGCCGCAAAAACCCGCTTTCCCGAACGCGTTTGCGGACTGCACTTTTTCCATCCGCCGACAGAAGTGGATTTAGTGGAAGTGATTCGCGGGCAGCGCACCGCGGAGGACGTCGTCGAACGCTGCCGCAGTTTTATCGGCGAACTGGGCAAGGAATCCGTCATCGTATCGGACACTCCCGGTTTCGTAGTTCATCGCTGTACGCGGCCGTTTTTCAATGAGGCCTTGCGATGCCTTTCCGAAGGTCTTGCCGATGCCGCAGCGATTGATAAAATACTCCGCGAGGGCGGCGGATTTAAAGCGGGTCCCTTCGAGCAGATGGATCAAATCGGATTGGACGTGCATTCTTCCATCACGCGCGCGCTTTGGGAAGGGTACGCGCACGAATCGCGCTTCCGTCCGCATCTCATCATTCGACGCATGATCGAAGCTGGACAGTTGGGACGTAAAACCGGTCGCGGTTTCTTTGAGTATCGCGATGTCGAATAACCAATCAACGACTCAAACCGAATTCTATCCCATCGAGCGGCTGCTTGTTGTCGGACCGTTGAGCGACGCGTCCGCCTTTGCCGGGAAAGCGGAAGCGGCCGGGCATTCGATTACGCTCATGGTGCCGGATGAGGAAGTGGAGCAGGCAGGAGATCGTTTTCGTATACTGCAAACCGCAGAGAGTGTGGATGAAGACGACTTCGACGTCGTGCTCGAACTCCATTGTGTAGACTTAGCGGCTAAAGCCGATGCTCTGCTCTATCTCGAAGATGCGCTCGGTGAATCCGTTCCGATTCTCACGCTCACGCTTGCCGTTTCCGCCGGTGAAGTTGCCCGCGAAATGCTTATGCCGGAACGCGTCGTGGGAATTTCCATGCTGCCGCCCTTCGAGGATGCGACGCTCGTGGAAATCATGGGCACACCGCATACAAGCGGTGATGCCGTGCGCACCGCCATGCGGCTCTTTGAGAGCATCGGTTTGATGACGGTTTCCGTGCAGGATAGTCCCGGCGGCATTTTAGCGCGCGCGGTCTGTTGTCTGGTGAACGAAGCTGCGCTGGCCATGCAGGAACGGATTGCTTCCGCCGAAGAAATTGATCTGGCCCTGCGCGCGGCGGCGGGTTACCCTTTTGGCCCGCTCACGTGGGGAGATCGCATCGGCCTCGACCGGGTTTTGATGGTTATCGAAGGATTATACGCCGAGTTCAAGGATGAGCGCTATCGTCCCGCACCGTATTTGAAGCGTCTTGTGCGGGCCGGACACACGGGTGTTCGCGCGCGCCTCGGCTTTTTCAGCTATGTGTAATTCGACATGTTCATAAACAGGACTCAACATAAACGGGACTAACATCATGAAACTGCGTCACATGTTTGGTTTGCTTCTCGCGGCTTTGTTCTGTGCATCGTTTGCTTTTGCGCAGACCGCGCCCGAATCGCCATCCCTTTTAAATCAGGGTAAGTACGTTCCCGACATCGCCACGTTCCTCAACATCGGCGCGTGGGGTCCGGCGGGCTATAGTTGGGATGGGAAAACCGTTTTCTGCGGTTCTTCTGCTTCTGGTGCATATCAGGTATACCGGCTGACCGATGAAGGCTGGCCATATCAACTGACAGCTTTCGAAGACGGTATTGACGGTTTCACCCTCTCGTACGACGGGAAGACGGCTGTGGTCAGCGCGTCCGTCGGCGGCGATGAAAACTCGCAGCTCTATCTGATGGACACGAACACGGGCCGACTTATGCAGATCACAGACCGTCCCGATGTGCAGTACGGTTCCGTCACGTGGTCGCGCGACGATAAATATCTCTATTTCCGCTCGAACGAGGAGAATTTGCGCGACTTCTTCATCTATCGCATGAACATTGCCTCCGGTGATCATGTGAAAGTGTTCGGTGATTCGGTGAAGACGCGCGGCTCCAACGCCATCTCCGATCTGTCGCTGGACGGCACGAAGATGATTGTATCGAATTGGAAATCGAACGTCAACAACGATCTCTATCTGCTGAATCTGGCCACCGGGAAATACGACCACATTACGCCGCATCAGGGCGATATCGTCTATTCCAACACCACCTTGTTGCCCGACAATAAAACCGTTTGGCTGACCTGCAATGACAACAAGGACGGCATGGCGCGTTTGGCTACCATGACCGTCGGCGTCAAAAAACCGAAAATCGAATGGGTGACCGACGGCTGGCTCGATTCTAAGTGGGAAGTGGAAGGCATGGGTTTTTCGCGCGACTTCAAACATCAGGTGGCTACCATCAATGAGGACGGCTACAACCGTCTCAAGATGCGTGAATTCGCGACAAAAAAGGAATTACCCAATCCGCCCCTCGACGGCATTCTCGGTGTCGGCGGCTCCGATGAAAACGGCAATTGCCTCATTTCGTTCTCCGGCCCCACGCGCGCACCGGATGTCTGGAAGTGGAATCCGTATACGAAAGAACTCAAGCAGCTCACCTTCAGCATCTATGCGGGCATTGACCGCAACATGTTCCGTGAACCGCAGCTCATTCGTTATAAGAGCTTCGACGGTATCGAAATTCCCGCGTTTCTCTATCTGCCTCCGGATTATGAGAAGGGCAAACCCGTGCCCTTTATCGTGGATGCTCACGGCGGCCCTGAATCACAGTTCCAGCCCGACTTCATCCGCAACTTCCAGTACTTGATGCTGAACGGCTACGGCATCATCGCGCCGAACGTGCGCGGTTCCTCCGGCTATGGCCGCGATTTCTTGAATCTCGACAATTATAAGAACCGCAAGAATTCCCTGAAGGATTATAAGGCGGGGGTGGAATGGCTGATCGCCAACGGCTACACCAAACCCGGCATGATCGGCATTCGCGGCGGTTCCTACGGCGGCTATGTTGCCCTGGGCATGATTACCGAATACCCCGATCTGTTCAGCGCCGCCATTGACATCGTCGGCATCGCCAATTTCCAGACGTTCCTTCAAAATACCGCGTCCTATCGCCGCGCGCTCCGCGAAGCGGAATACGGCCCGCTCACCGACCCCGAATTCTTAAAAGAGATTTCGCCCATTCATAAAGCGAATCTCATCAAGACTCCGCTCATGGTCGTTCACGGCGCCAACGATCCGCGCGTTCCCGTTGGTGAAGCTCGCCAAATTCTGGAAGCGGTGGCCAAGAACGGCATCACCGTGGATTCGCTCATCTTCGCCGATGAAGGCCACGGTAGCGGCAAGCGCGTGAACACGATCAAGGAATATCGCAAGCACGTCGAATTCTTCAACCGCTTCCTGAAGCCGAAACCGGCCGGCGAAGCGACCGAACCGAAAAAATAATTTACGGGTTTTCCGCCGAGGAGGGTCATCAGACCCTCCCGGAATCTCTTCGCGGAGGCAGGCATCTTGCCTGCCCCGCGGCACAACCACCGCAAGGTGCGCCCGAAATCCTTAAAGGACTTCTCATGTCGCGTCATCTCATCCTGTCGTTTCTGCTGATTTTCTCCGCCTCGCTTTTTGCCGGTTGTCTGAACCCGCAGAGCAAGGAATATCGTTTCACCATCCGTCCCGACGGAACCGGTGAAGGAGTCATCACGTTCGTCAACATCGTCTCGCAGAATGAAGATGATAACGACGTCAGCCTCAAGGATTTCGGCATTCTGATGAACGACTATCTGGACGGCACGACTTGGGAAGATCAAAATCCCGCCTATCGCGTAACGTCAAAACGTCTATACGAAGAAAACAATATGCTGATGGGCGAGGTCAAATTCACGTTCTCGAATCTCGACAGCGTCGGCTTTATCAGTTTTCCCGGCTGCAATTGCGCCCCGCTGCTCTTTTCCATGAGTGCGCTCAGTGAAACCTTTGCCGGGACGAACGGCAAATTCCGTGGTGATTCCGCGAGTCCGTCCTTCCTCTACTGGGAGCCGGATGCCAAAGAATGCATCATCCGCACGACCGTCATTGAGGATACGTCCGGTACCCGCAGCCTGCTGACCCAGTGGAAACACTGGAAAGAACTGAAAAAGTGAACCGTTCGCCGCGGTGCGGTCCGCGGCGGGAAAGCCGAGGTTAAGGTCGGTATTGACCGCGATGGTGTATTGGTGCGTTCTTTGCAAAGAAAGATGTGAATCAACCCTTTAGGTGGCGCGAATCACCGTATTTTTCGAGGCTCACAAGCTCTTACACCCATGAATGTGACGACAGCTCGGAGCGAAGATCTGAACGATCTGCTGGCTTTGGTGGTGGAATATCAGGAAAATGATGAAACCGTTCAGCCGGCGGACGATGCTCTAAATCTGGATTATCTGAACACCTTTCTCGAAGACAACCGGCAGGGGACGATTCTTATCGGACGCACGTCCAGCGGGCACGCCATCGGATTTATAACGGTCTATTGTCGCCCGTCTACCCTGCATGCCGGACGCATCGCGCAAGTCCTCGATCTGTTTATCCGTGAGGAATATCGCGAACAGGGCTTCGGACGGCAGCTTTTCCAACATGCCGTGCGCTGGGCCAAGGTAAATAAACTGGCGTCGCTGCATTGGTTCATCGGCAGTATGAACATGCCCGCGCAGTATCTTTCCGATTCCCTCGAAGGGGCCGCGCAGTCGGGTTGGCTCGGCTATTGGCTAGACTTAAAAGACGCAAAATAGCGATAATGAAACGACATTTCCTTACGATTCTTGCCGCTTTGCTGATCGTCGGCTTCGTAGTCGCGCAGACCTCCCGGCGCGGTTCCGACCCGGTCAAATACACGGGACGTATTCTGAAAACGCTCCCGGCTGCCGAGCGCGTGAATCGCGTGGCGTTGGATGTGGTCTATTCTTCAGGTGACAGTATTCGCATCCCCGATTACCCGGGCGACACCGCTGTCGCTGTGATCAACGTCCGCGATGGTGTTGTCATCTCGGATCTCAACGTGTTTGTAGATATCCGTCATCCGTTCATTCGCGATTTGCGTATCAGCCTCACAGCTCCCGGAGACAGCGTCGAAGTCGTGCTGCTCAATCTTTTCCCCGGTGACAGCGTGGTGGACATTCAGGGCTGGTTCGACGACGCGATAGATTCGTCCATTTATCAGGCCGAACTGCCGCTCATCGGCTCATGGCGGCCGCAGGATTCGCTGCGCACGTTCAACGGCCTGACTTCCGCCGGAGATTGGACTCTGCGCGTCTTCGACCGCTTCCGCGTGGATTCCGGCTACATCGCCGGCTGGGCCATAGATATCAATCATCCCGTGGTTCTCACAGGCAATACGCGTGATACGCAGACCCGTTTACCCATAGCCGGTGTGCTGGTCAAACCGATTCCGTCGTATTTTTCCATGACCACCGGTGCCGACGGTTTGTTCTCCTTTAATCAGTTG
>RPQS01000103.1 GCA_003818605.1 Candidatus Zhuqueibacterota bacterium
ATTGATCGGTTTGGAAGGCACACGCGTGTCCGAAGGCTCGGCTGATACCCGCATTCCCCAGAAAGATTTCTGCGGCTGAACGCTTGGATTTTTATCTGCCGCCTTTGGAACTTCGCTGACGGTCTGCTGAACCGGCGTTGTTTCCTTCTTTATCGGTTCCGTGGATTTTGCCGAATCTGCAGTCTTCGGCTGCGCTCTGTCTTCCGTCTTTACCGCTTGCGCTTTCGGTATCGCGCTTTCCGAAGGAAGGGTTTTCCGTTCGTTATTCACTGCCGAAGGCGCCGCGACGGATACTTCAGAACGTTTTACAGACGCCGGAACTGCAGCCGTATTGGGTGTCTTTGACGGTTGAACAACGGTCGGACTTTCCGGCAGCCGATTCCCTTCAACCGTTTTTTGCGTATTTGTATTCAGCGCCGCATTGGTCTGTCCGGCCGGAGCATTTGCGAGTGTCTGGACTGAAGGGGCGCTCGGAATCGTCGTGGAAACCGGAGCTTTCTGTGTTGTTGAGTTCGTTCGTGCGACAGGAACAGTCTCTGTTCCCTTTTCCCACTTACGGAAAGATTCGCGCACCTGAGCGATGCGTCCTTCGGGTATCGCTTCTTTCACTTTGGAGGCCGGAACATCTTTTGGCGCGGTTACGGGTGCTTGCGTCACGTCTGCCATTCGCTGTGCAGTCGTGGTGCCCGTAAACCTTTGCCAGAAATTGCTGATCTGACGGAATACGTTTGGCTGCGGATTTTCGGCGGCTGTTTCTTTCGTGGATAATGCTGCATTTTGTTCTACAGCCGTTTGCCTGGCAGCCGTCTTCTGTGTTTTTTGAATATTTGCGGGAATATCCCCGACAGATGAGCTTGCATACGGTACGGATGCGGCGGCCTTCTGCGTATTCGCGGAGACCTGCGGATTTATCGCAGTTCTTACTGTGGATGGTTCCGCCGGTTTTGCCGCCTCATTGGTATTCGGTTTTGCGACAGATATTCGATTGCTTCCAACAGTCGGAGCTTGCGAAACCGGAGTCTGCTTAATTTGCGGCGCTTCGGCGGTTGTGCGCGTTTCACTCGCAATCGCCGCTGCGGTATTCGCAGCTTTGTATAGAGGCTTGTTTTGCTGTGTGCTTGGCTTGATCTCCGAAATGACCTGAGCCGATTCGTATTTCCGGAAAGCCGATGCGCCTTGCTTTATGTCCTTTTGAACCACGCCGATTGCTTCTGCCTTTACTGCGATAGCGACTTGCTTCGTGTCACTCGGGATGGTTTCCCGGCTGCCGAGAACAGAAGTTTGCGCGGGTTTTATGGATTGTGTCGCGGTATCGGGTACGCTCTCCTGTCCATGTAGAACGGAAGCGCGCGCAGGTATTGATGGAGAAGACGCCGATTGCGGAGTCTTTGCATTCAACGGCAATGTGGTTTTGGATTGCGAGGCATCGCCGGCAATGACGCGCGGATTTCGCGGGACGGCGGTTCCCCCGCTCGCGGTAGTAATGGGAATAGCGGCCGACTCGGTTTTTACGGTTTTTGTGGATTGATTTGGTACCGTCGGAATCGTGGCGCGCACATAATTTGAGGTCGGCAAACCTGTCGCGGCGGCATGTGTTTGCTGCACAGTCGCGGCAGGACTGTCGCTCTTCTTCCGCTCGGAGGAAGGCAGTACTGTTGCGGCTTTTTCCGATTTCGTCTCGCTCGGGGTTGCTGCGCTTGTTGTGGCAATCTGTGATTGCCGCGCAACTGCCGGAATGGACTTCAACTGTGCTGGAGTACTTGCGGCGGACGAAGCAGGCTCCGCCGAGAATTTTATAAACGACGCGACGCTGTCCGCCGCCTTTTTTACGACATTTTTTAGTGACTGCTGCAGCGTAGAAAAAAAACTGCCGCGGTCGGCAGCCGTGAAACGCTGTGCGGCAGCTTTGCCCTGCTTTGCGGGCAATGTAAAAAGCTGCTGGGGAGAGTGAACTCGCATAGATTACCTCGTCCGGGTCGCCGTTTGACTCATTCGTTCCGCTACGCGTGCCGCTTGATCTACCGGTAGCGCAGCCAGCATTTTGCCTGCGCTGCGATCCTTCATTCTCATCACTAAAGCTACGATTTGGTCGGTCTTCAATTCGGAGGCAATCGCCGCCGCATCATCGGGTTTCATGGATTCAAGAAGCTTGGCCAGTTTGGCCATTTCCTTATCCGAGCCCGCTTGCGCGGCCTTTAGGGCTGCGGCGGCGCTTTCGGCAGCCGTATCCGCCTTCCCCTCCGAGACCAACGGTTTCGAAGTGTCCTTAACGGCTTCAGCCACGTGCTCCGGTTCTTTCGGAGCGGCTTCCGCCGCCGCTAAATTCAATTGCGCGTGGATCACGGTTGTATCATGTGTGGCTTTCGTCGCGGCGGTATGATCCGTCTTGAGCGTGTCGTGAGCCGTGGAGTCGTGCTTTGCCGTCAAATCATGTTGGGTTGCCGCGGAATCCGCGCCCGCGTGAGTCGCCGCGGTATCTCCCCGCGCACCCATCTTCGGCTGTGTGGATTTCAGGAAGAAATACATGCCGGCATTGATGACGACAAAACTTGCCACGAACAACCCGGCCCACAGCAGCATTTTTTTGTTGAACATGATTACATCTCACATTTCGGGCGGGAGCCCACTTCATCGAGAATGTTGCCTTCTTCGCGGAGCGTGTCGGCTGTCCATTCTTCATGCTTCTTTTCGCGAAGCTGTTCAAGAACGCGCGTGTCTTTCCGCTTATCGAAATAGGTCACGCGCGTGTGTTCGACGTTCTGCGATTGCGCGAAAACCCGTTGCGTTTGGAATTCAATCACTCGGCCCAGACGATGCAAATACTGACTGTTCACCGACTGCATCCACACCTGAAACGGCTGTTCGCGGCTGGATCGCATTTCCACGATCTGCGACGTCTCTTCACCGCGAAATAAATTCAGCTTGACGTGTTCTTGATTCAATTTCTGCTGCTCGCGGCCCAAATCCGCCAAAGCCGCTTTTTCCTTCGCTTCCCGAAGTTCGAGAATGCGCTGCAGCCGGAATGTAAACCGTTTCATGCCTTACCCGTAAGTTCCTTAAGACGGCGGCGGGTCTCGTCGAACGTGGACGCTTCATCCAGATGCTGTTTTAAAAACGCGTTGATCGCCGGCATCTTTTCCATGGCGGCGTCCACGGTCGGCCTCGTTCCCTTGGCATAAGCGCCGATGGAAATCAAATCCTCCGCTTCCGCATAGGCCGCCATCAACTCTTTTATTCCGGCGGCTTCGCTGTAATGCGCTTTCTCGGTCACGTCCGGCATGACGCGGCTGATACTGGCCAATACGTCCACGGCCGGAAAGTGATTGCGTGCGGCAATTTTTCGAGACAGCACGATGTGTCCGTCCAAAATACTCCGCACCGTGTCGGCGATCGGTTCGGTCTGGTCATCGCCCTCAACCAGCACCGTGTATAAACCGGTCACGCTTCCTTCCGCGGCGTTGCCCGCTCGCTCCAGCAATTTGGGCAACGTGGCGAATACGGACGGCGGATAACCGCGCGTCGCCGGCGGCTCGCCCAGTGACAGACCCACCTCACGCAGAGCGTGACAAACCCGCGTTATGCTGTCCATCAGCAACAGGACTTTTAATCCCTGATCGCGGAAATACTCGGCAATCGTCGTTGCCGTCATCGTTCCTTTAATCCGCAGCAGCGGCCAACGATCCGACGTTTCCACAACCACGACCGTCTTCTTCAGACCTCCGGGACCCAGATATTTTTCGATGAAATCACGGACTTCGCGTCCGCGCTCTCCGATTAATCCGATGACCACCACGTCCGCTTCGGTATATTTGGACATCATGCCGAGCAAGACGCTCTTCCCCACTCCGCTGCCGGAAAATATGCCCACCCGCTGTCCTTCCCCCAGCGTCAGCAAGCCGTCCACGGCCCGCACGCCAACGGAAAGCGGCCGGGTGATGCGGCGTCGGCGCAAGGGGTGCGGCGCGGCATTGTAAAGCTTGCGGCGTTGTTTCGCAACTATCGGCGCTCCTCCGTCCAGCGGCTCTCCCAATCCGTTGATCACTCTTCCCAGCAAGGCCGGAGTCAATCCGATGGATAAAGGGTGCCCCATCGCCTCCACTTCGGCGCCGGGCGCAAGTCCGTCCATTTCCTCTAATGCCATTAAGAGTGTGGTATGGCCGTTGAATCCCACCACTTCCGCCAACCTCTGTTGTCCGCCGCAGTACAACCGGCAGAGCTCGCCCAAAGTCGCGCGCGGTCCTAAAGACTCGATGACTAACCCACGCACACGCTGCACCCGACCCAAAGTACGATACGGCGAAAGGGTTGCCAGCGTATGCGCCGGATCGCTCATAACGGATACAGCCATTAAGCACCGCTCGCAGTCTGTGCATCATTCATCCCGGCCCGCAGCGTGTCGAGCTGACTGAAGATGCGCGCATCGAGTGTGCCGCGTTCGGTGTCAATCATGCATCCGCCCCGCTCAATCGAGCTGTCGGTGCGTATTTCCAATTTCACACCCTGACTGAGTACATTTTCCAAATCGCCTTGAACGGATCTCAGATAATCAATGTCCGCATCATTCACCCGCAGGCGCACCTGATCGCAGTCGAGAACCTGCCGGAGTGCGTTGCGCACGACGTCCGCCACCGCTTCGGGACGGGACTGTAATTCCGCGCCCAGAATCCGCTGAGCTAATAGAAAAGCCAGTTCGACAGTGCTCTTCTCCGAACGATCCGCAAGTTCCTTCTTCTCCGCCTGCAGCATCTTTGCGTACGTGGATAGTAACTCGATTCCGCGCTTGACTTCCGAACCGGCTTCTGTACGTCCCTTCTCTAATCCCGCCTCAAACTGCCGGAGGAGTTCCTGTTCATGCTTCTGCTGCAGCTTTTGCCGTTCGGCTGCGAGAAGGCTTTCAAGGCGCGCGTTCATCTCCTGTTCATTGAGTTTCGTTCCGTTCTCCCGGTCTTCTTCCGAAAACACGTCCACGTAATAATTGACCGGACGCCGTTCAAACGGTTGAAACGATGCAAGGGGTAAATCGCGCGCTTTTTCTGCGGGTATGAGAGTTTTCATGCCCATGTTAATCCACCATCTCCTCACCCTTGGTTCCGCCGACAATCACGACCTGACCTTGTTCCTCGAGCACGCGGATGATATCCACGACCTTTTGCTGCGACAGCTCCACGTCCTTAAGCCGCACCGGTCCCATGTAGTCAATCTCTTCCTGAATCATCTGCGCGGCGCGCTGCGAAAGGTTGGCGGTGACACGTTTCTTGACGTCCGGACTGACGTGCTTGAGTGCCAGCGCCAGTTCCTTGTTATCCACTTCCTTCAACACGCGCTGAATGGAACGGTCGTCCAGATTGACGATGTCTTCGAACACGAACATCAAATTCTTAATTGACGTAGCCAGCTCCGGAGCTTGTTCGTTAATCTTCGCCAGAATCGAACGCTCCGCCGACTGTCCGATCATATTCAAAATCTCAGCCGCTGACCTTACGCCGCCCAACTTGCTGGCTGACTGCGAAAAGTCAATGCGTGATTCGAGTACGGCTTCCACTGATGTGATGGTTTCGGGCGCCACCCGCTCCATATTGGCAAACCGGAACATGACGTCCGCCTGCAATTCCGCGGGCAAATCGGCAAGAATCGTGGCTCCCTGCTGCGGACTGAGCTGCGTCAGTACAAACGCGATGGTTTGCGGGTGTTCCTTCTGAATAAACGCCAAAAGCTGGTTGGCGTCCACGTTCTTCAGAATATTGAATCCCTTGACCTTCATCATGCGTTCGATGCGGCGTAGAATTTCCACGGCTTTGTCAGGACCCAGCGAGCGGTTGAGAACGTCTTCCGCGTACGTCATGCCGCCGACCGCAATGAATTCCTGCGCCTTCATCATCTGATAGAATTCATCAATGACGTCGTGGACGGTTTCGGAATCCACGTTGCGCAGAGTGACGACTTCGCGCGTGATCTCTTCGACCTCGTCTTCCTGGAGGTTTTTGTAGATCGCCGCCGAAGCGTCGGGACCGACGGAAATGAGGAGTACGGCCGCCTTCTGAATGGCGGTAAGCCGTCTACCGGTTGAGCTTTTCGGTGGACTCATCCAAGATCCAACTTCTTAATATCTGTGTAGCGTTATCGGGTTTCTGTACAATGTATTCCGTCGTGCGTTTGAGCAGCTCTTGATGCTTTAAGGCTTCCACGCTGGGCGAGGTATCCTCAACCTCAATAGTTTGCGGAGCCCTTTGCGTAAAAACGACGCGCGGGCTTTCGTTTCCGGCGGATGCCCGCGCCATTGCGGCTGCGTTTTGCGCTTCGGCTGCCAGCGCGGCGGGCGTCCCGGGCACTGCGGCTCCACCTTGGCCCAACGCCAACGCCGGAGAACCGGCAGCAAGTACTTGCGCCTGCACTCCTACGGGCAAAGCCGGCACACTGCGTCCCATGCGGTTGATCAGCGAACGCAAGAGCAGGAACAAGCCGATCAGTATTAATCCGAGAATCACTTTTTCGAGAATTTTCATTAAGGGGAAACCCGTCGGCTTCTGCTGCATCACCATCTCATCCTGCGCAAACGGGAAGGAGATGACGTTTAATTCATCGTTGCGCTTCCGGTCAAAACCGATGGCGGCGGCAACCAGCGTGCGGAACTTATCTAATTCTTGCGGCGTGCGCTCGACGTATGTTCGCGCCTCAGTGCCGTCCGCATTTTTAGTGACTTTATAATCTCCATCCACCAACACCGACGCGGAAATCCGTTCGATGTTTCCCACTTCGGGAACGTATTTTTCCACCGTGCGCGGAACTTGGTAATTCGTTACGCTGCGTTCGCTCGTGCTGTTCCCCGAAGCGTCCGCCGTCTGTCCCGAGCTTTCCTGCCGCTCTTCACTCAGCGTGGCAATGCGGTCGGGATCGTAGTTTTCAGTCGTTCTCTCCAGACGGTTCCAATTCAATTTGGCCGTCACTTTCACCTGAACGCGTCCGGGACCGAGTGTGTTTTCCAGAAGCGTAGCGGCCTTTTGTTCGAGGTCTTTCTCCACCGCGTTCTGTACTTCAAGCTGCGTGGAAGACAAACCCACCAGATCGTTGCGCGCGGGCCTTCCGGAAATGAGATTGCCGCGGGCATCTACGATCGTGATGTTGTCTACCGTCAAACCTTCCACCGAATATGCGGTCATATAGGCGATGCCCTGAACCTGCTGCGGAGCCAGCGTCGCGCCGGGCTTGAGTTTCAAAGCAATCGAGGCCGTCGGCTGCTTTTGATCTTCTTTAAACAGCCGCTGGCTGGGCACCACCAAATGCACGCGCGCGCCTTCCACGGCTTCCAGCTCCGTAATCGTCCGCGCCAATTCGCCTTCCAAAGCGCGATGATAGTTCATCTGCTGGACAAAATCGGTCATGCCGAGCATCGGCTTATCGAACAATTCGTAGCCGATCTCACCCGAACGCGGCAAGCCGAGTCCGGCGAAATCGAGACGCAGTTCGTTCACGCGATCCTGCGGCACTTTAATCGTAGTACCGTCGGCGCTGACTTCATAGGGGATTTTCTGGTCGCGCAGCTTGTCCACGATCTGCGAAGCATCCTTGCTGTTCATTCCCGCATAGAGTGTGGAATAAACCGGACGCGTCGAATACGTGACCGCGCCCGCGGCAATCGCAATCACCAAACCGGTGACCAGCACCAGTCCGGCGCGCTGCCCCAGCGTCAGCCGCTGCCAGAGATCCACAAAAGGTCGAAAGAGTGTTGCCATAATCGGTAGATAAAATTACGGAGCGTCGTTAGAGTGAAAAATTAAACCGGAATCCGGACCAGTTCGCGATACGCTTCAACGGTTTTATTGCGCAGCTCAATTAAAAGCTGCAGCGAGATTCCCGCTTCTTCGGCGGCCGCCATCACCTCGTGCAGATCCTTGATTTCGCCCGTCGCGAACTTCTGCGATTTGTCTACGGAAGTGAGCTGCATGTCGTTGACGCCGGAAACGAACGTTTTGAGCGTATTCGCAAAGCTGCCGCCCTCTTCCGGAAGGCCGGTCACCGGCGATTCCTGCGGACTGCGCAAGGTCAGAGAGTGTGCGGGATTCAGTCGTTCGATAGATGGCATGGATCAAACCCTCAGGTCTATGTGTTTGCCCAATTCGCCGGGAGAAGCCGGTCCGTTGAAAGCGGCTTCGGCCATCCAGCGTTTATCTTCGAGGAGTTGCCGCAATTTTTCCTGCGGAGTAAGCTCCACGGAAGGTTCAGGGTTGGGAACTGTGTTTTCCACGGCAGCCGGTGCCGGAAACGGAGTCTTGTTTCCGCTCGGCAGTCTGGTCGGGAGCGGCAGTCCATAACCTTCAATTCTCATTTTATAGCTCCAGCGCTTTCTTCATCATTCCCTTGGACGCGTTGAAGGCGGAGACGTTCGCTTCATACGCGCGCGCCGCGCTGATGAGATCTGTCATTTCCTGCACGATATCTACGTTGGGCATTTTGACCATTCCGTTTTCGTCGGCATCCGGATGATCCGGATCGTAGATTTCATGGAATGGAGACGGATCAGATGCGATGGTTGCTTTCACTCCGCCGAAGCGAAAACCGTCCGGATCGGAATCGCGTCCCGGTAAATGGTTTTCGTGTTCTTGGCGCAGTTTATCGTTCTCTTTGGTAGTCGCATCGAGTTCGAGGGAGAATTGCGGATCATTTGCGATAACGGTGGCTTGACGGCGATAAGGACCGCCCTCGGCCGTATGCGTGGTTTCCGCATTAGCCAGATTTTCGGCGATGGTGTTCATGCGCTTCCGTTGGGCGGCCAGACCGCTCGCGCTCACATCCATGGCCGTGAAAAGGGGATTGATTTCCATAAAATGGTCCTGATCAGGTTTTCGGCACAAGCCAAAAGCACAATTATCGTGCCTTGTCCCCAAGAACTTTAATTTTGCTCTCCCGCGCGACCAATTATTCATACAAAACAAGTAATTAAGACAAAGCCGGAGCCTCCCAAACTTGCCAAGCTGGTATAAATTTCCCACGATTTCGGGTAAGATTTTCTTGCCGGGTGACTTGAGGTTGCCGAGCGAAATGTTATAGCAAGTCCGTTGATTTGTGTGTTAACAACTAAAAGCCCGGCGAGAATTTCTCGCCGGGCCTTCACAATTCCGCCGAGCAGGGTTTCCAAACCCTGCCGCAATCTGTGTTCGCTCGCCGTTGTCGCTCTCCCGAGCGGCAATGGCCTCACTATTTCGCCGAGGAGGGGTCGCTGACCCTCCCGGAATCTTTATAGCGCACTGCCGTGCGGCTCTACACAGCTTTTCTTTTTCCTTTCATCCTTCATCCTTTATCCTTCATCCTTTCCGCTTCCTCCCTTCTATTTCACCAGCGCCATCTTGCGATTGGCTGTGAAGCCGTTCGCTTCGAGGGAATAAATATACACTCCCGAAGAGAGCGCGCTTCCGTCGAACGGAATCGTATGCGTCCCCGCTTGCAAGTTGCTCCGAACAAGCGTTGTCACTTCCTGGCCTAATAGATTATATACGTGCAATGATACCTGCCCTGTCTGTGGAATAGTAAATGAAATGTTGGTTACGGTATTGAACGGATTCGGATATGTAATAATGCGTGCCGGAGTTGCCGCAAACGGTTTGTCGCCAATCGAATTCGATGCGTCATACGTATAGGACCACATTCCATGAACGCGAACGCAGCCCCATATTTCAAGAGGCGAGCTTTTAACAAACCAAATATGATCAACAATTCTCGACAACCCTCGTTCGATTGCGATTAGCGAATCTCCGCCATTGAAGGAAAGAAAAGGCCCAAAGTTTGTTTCGACGACCATTGTATCGCCACGTCCTGCTATATCCATAGCCCAGATAATAGTATCGTTTCCCATCCTCCAGTTGTTCATACACGAGTGCCATGTGTGGCCTGAGTCTTCCGACAATTGTAGTCCGTTCTCATAACTAAGAAACCACACTGCACCCGGCCTGTTTAAAGCGGTTCTAAGATCGGAGTGTGATAAGAATTCCCCTGGGGTCATCGGGGAGAAGGTTCGCCCCGTGTCCGCACTCATCCATACTATGTCCACATTACTGGTCATTGCATAGACAAGCCCCGGCGCTGAAATATCATATGATATGCACTTAGGATAATCTTCGAGTACAGTCGCAACTTCCGTCCATTGTATTCCGGAATTCGTCGAACGATAGAGCGAACCGATTCCGACATCACTTCCTCCTCCGCACAACAGGAACTCTGAATTGTGCGGACAGACGGCAATAGACACCGGCCCGTCATGATCTATCGGGCTCGTATAAATGCCGTTGCTACGGTTTTCCCAGCTTATCCCGAAATCCGTAGATCGCCAGACTCCATTGCTACCGTTTGCTATCCAAACAATGTTTGGACGTACCGGATCAACGGCAACACCGTTTACATACGAATGAGTAAAACCCAACGTGTCCCATGTAACTCCGTGGTCGGTCGTCCGGAACAGTCCGCCTTCTCGTGTCGTGTCCATAAAAATGTCCAGTGCAGCAGCATAAAAAACGTCCGGGTTCTGCGGATCTTTGGCCAATGCCTCCACATATTGCGGGTAAAGCCCAAGATAGGTCCATTCGTTGATGCCGGCATAGACGGTTCCGTAAATACTCAGACAAATTAGTAAAAGAAGTTTTCGCATGGTCTTCCCTCGTTCGTTAACCACAATCATAGTATCAAAACAATCCCGCATTGTCAATGGCCGATGATTCGTTCGTATAAAATCACGACTACAAAATTCGAAAGGCACGGGAGAGCAATTCTACTTGATGATTTGAATCGGTTTCACGATACTCTGTTCTTCCCCTTGACCCACCAAAAAATACATCCCGCTCGGCAGATTTCTTCCGGTATACGTCCATGTCCGATCCTCATAACCTCCTTTCCTGTTATACACGTCTACCGACTGCCCGAGTAAATTGAATAACCGCACATCTTCTACGTTTCCGTTCACCCGAATCATAAATCCATCCCGCACGGGATTCGGATATATTTCCATCCGCAATCCCTGCCTGCTCGGAGGCGAGAAATATCCCTCCCCCGCATCCAGCGTTCTATCCGAATACCATATTTCCCCTCCGGTAGGCGGATCACCCCAGCGGGATGAAAAATACAATCGCCTCCCGTCTGCCGTGATCCCCGGCGTCGTCTCCGCCGCGTGGCGGTTGATGATCTCGGGAACGGGATTTCCGAAAGTCCAACCGCTTTCCGATAACGTGGATATACAGATTTGATCATTTCGTCCTATAAAAAATAATTCCGTCGTGTCAAATCCCATGGACGGATATGATTCAAGATCCCACGTATTCAATTGCCCCGCCAGAGCCACAGGATTCGACCACCCAGTTTCCGTGGTGGGATCGCGGCGGCACTCGTAGATATCGAAGCCGTTGGCCGATACCCGCCAACTGGAAATCAACAGCCGCTGATTGTCCGGCGTGCACCATACGGCGAACTCGATTCCCGTGCTGTTGATCGGATCCGGCATTCGCTGCGGCTCCGACCATGAGGTATCCTCCGGTCCCGTCCGGAAACACCAGAAAATGTCCCAGTTGCCCCGCCACGCGACAAAATACAGCGTGTCGTTGGTGGCATTCACCGTCGGATTCCGTTCGTCCGTGTCGCGCGGACAAAACGGCATCATCAGCGGATCGGCCCAATGGTCTCCCGCCCAACGCGAAACGTAGATGTCGTTGTTCACGTGGTCCGTCGCGTAGTAGAGGTATTGCCCGTCCGCCGTCACGAACGGGCACCAATCCCGCCCCCACGTGTTGATCCCCGTGTTGTCCTGAAACGAATCCACCAGCGTCGGCTCCGTCCACTGAGCAAAGGCCGTCGCGCAATAGAAAAGTGAAAGTACAATAATAGCTCTAAGCATGGAATACCTCATGAGAAATAAATTCAGATTCCGGGCGGGGTCAGCGACCCGCGCTCGGCGAAACATCGTGTTCGCCGTTGTGATTCTCCTGAATCGCAATGGCGCCATTGTCCGCCTCTGGCGCGATCTCGCTTCGCGGACCGGTCGGGAGACCGACAACGGCGAGAGGTTAGTTCACCTTGATGTATTTCGCATTGACCGTCTGATGCTTGAGTTGAACCGTTATCACGTACGAACCGGCGGGAAGATTGTCCACTCCGATCTCCCCTCTGAATCCATTTCCGAAACGAGAAAAAGAGACAGCTGCTCGTTTCGCCTCCCGTCCGAGTATATCATAAACCACGACCGTCTGCGGGCTGTCCGCAATCACATTATCCAACTGCAGGTGCAAAACACCGGAACCGTCACTCGCTATTTGCAGAACGGCCTCCGAAACATGCGAGCGAGCCGTCGGTTCCAAAACCGCCGATTGCACACGCCTAGCTACATACAATAGAGCACGTCTAAAAGTGTCGCTACCCATCGGGCGGCGACTTTCAAAATATAATAGGCTGCCGTCGCCCGGACAACTTGGACTACTATCCCATTCATTGCTAACAATCGTGGAATCACACCGAATGGAAGGGCCAAAGCCAGTATCGTTGCGAAATGTGTAAAATATGTCAAAGTGACGTCCTAGACCACCGAACATGCCATAGACCAGTGTCTGACCGCCATCCGTTAAGCATGGGTGGATAGATCCATTAAGCTGATTCAGGTGAAAACCGCACAGAACTGGCTCGGACCAGTTGCCATCCACTTGTAGATGACTCGTGTACATGGCATCCTGTCCGTGCAGAATACCCGGTTGCCCACGGCTGGTGAAAACCAGGGTGCTGTCGTCGTAACTGATCTGTCCGCTGAATTGCCAACCGCGGTTGATTGGGTCAGGTAGTGGCGTGCCCGGCGACCAGTCATCCCAATCGGGGCCGGTTCGAGTGGATGTATAGAAGCGGTAGTCACCATCATAGTTAACCCAATACAATCGCTGGCGGTCGTTCGTTATAGAGGGACTGAGATTCCGCTGTGCCGTATTCACATTAGGTCCGGCATTCATTGGCACTGTCCAACCGCTGTCCGTAAACTCTGAGAAATAAATGTCATCATCGCCGAACGTACCTGGATTAATAGTAAGGCATAGTACGTGTCCATCAACAGAAATTGAGCAGTAGTAGTAGTCCCCCATCGGATTTACGTTTATTGGCGGAGGCACTAAAACCGGCTCCGTCCACTGAGCAAAAACGGTTACTGTCGCAATCAACATTAAGAAGGCGTGGAGCCAAAGTTTATACATGGTTTCATCCTATTTAAAAACAAAACCTTACTGAATATTTCAGTAAGGCAGATTAGTTCCGAACAGAGAGACTGATCTTTCGATATCCGATAGTTGCACATCTCGAAATCCCGTCCCATATCGAAATTCCCCGACATTGATTTCCATTCTGATAATACCATTCTTTTGTCAAACATTCAAGTATGCCATCATTAAGCAGTGATCCCACTCCCCTTTTTGAGTTAATCCACCTTGATGTATTTCGCGCTGACGGCGCGATGCTTCAACTGAACGGTTATTATATACGATCCGGAGGGAAGTTTGTCCACTCCAATCTCCCCTCTGCTCCCACTGCCTGAACGGGAAAAAGAAATTGCGGCTCGTTTCGCCTCTCTTCCCAGTAAATCATAAATCACGACCGTTTGCGGACTATCCACAATCACATTGTCCAATTGCAGATGTAAAACACCGGAACCATCGCTCGCTATTTGCAGGACGGCATCCGAAACATGCGGACGAGCCGTCGGTTCCGACACAGTGGAAATAACCGTCGTGTCTACCGAAGTAACGAATTCATAGATATGCTCACCTGTTTCCTTAACATACCACAACGTCCTGCCGTCCATCGCCATGCAAGGGTCGTGCTCCTTCCTCATTGGGTTTGGTCCGTTTAGGGGCGCAGGCAGATCTACGGCTTGCTGCCAAACGCCGTTTACTCTCCGACTCTCCCAAATATCACCGGAATTGGGGCCAACGCGATAAAAGAACAAACGACAATTATCCGGTGAGAGGCTTGCGTGCTCCTCGCCAAACCAAGTGTTAATTTCGGATCCCATGTGCATTGGCTGACCCCACGTCCCATCCTGTTGTTTCTCATGAAAGAAAATATCCCCCCCCCCCCGACTCCCCCACCGTTCTGCCACCACAGCCCAAATGCAACAACCCCGCCAGCTTC
>RPQS01000104.1 GCA_003818605.1 Candidatus Zhuqueibacterota bacterium
TCGTTCCCCAGATATCCGTAGTTGGTGATGTTCATGCACATCTTGCCGGCGTTGTGCACCCGATTCTCGAAATTCGGGTTGGCGAAAGACGGACGAATGGGGCCGCGTTCCCGTGTCTGATCGTACGGACCCATAGCCGCATTCGCAGGCATTACCACTGCCCAGGTCAAGATAAGCGTTAGAACGGCTCGAACGGAAATCCTGTGCATAGATGTCAAACCTCCAGCGAGAGCGTGCGGAGTGCCGCGCTCTGTATGGGAATGCTAAAATTATTTTGAAGCCAAGGGGACAAACTGCGCGGGTGCGCGGATCGCGCCCACCGCCGTGCCGGCCGGGCCGCCGTAAGCGCCGATATCGTTGCGCGAACCGTCCGCATCGTTGTACGGAACGCTCGGATCGCCGGCGTCAATGCACGGGGATCCCGCCGCCAGCCGCTGATCCGTTTCACCCGTAAACGCCGGATTCACTCGCAGACAACTCTCGCAGGCCAGCGTGCCGGGAACCATATCGTAAAACGACGTGTCCCCGCGCGTAATGACGAAATGTCCGTAAACGTCGTTATACCGCAAGGTCGGCGTGGAAGAGAACTGCGCGTAGATGCCGTACCGCCCGTTGTCGTAGATGACGTTGTTGTACACCTGCGGCAGACAGTTGTTTTTCATGTACAGCCCGAAATAATCGTTCCGCAGAAATACGTTGTTCACCACCAGCGGACTCGAAAATTCCTCCAGGGACAAGCCGGTCACGCGGTTGTCGCGGACAATGCAGTTCGTGATTTGCGATGACGACAGACTCTCCGTCAGCCAGATGCCGTGTCCGCTGGAGTTCTCGATCACGGTATTGCGCACCGTGACCGCCGAAGCGAACGCGGCCACCGCGGCCTGACCGCAGGAGCGGAACGTGCAGTGCGAAAAGCTGGTCGTGTCCGCCGCGGCCAGCGTGTTCGTTTGGACCAGAACGCCCCAGTAGAATCCGTTTTCGAACAGGCAGCCCTCAAAAGCCAGACCCGGCTTGTAGATGTCAATCTGCTGATAGTCTACGATGTCCGTATACCGGAAGACGGAAGCCGCGCCCAGCGAATCATAATTGCGGAAGCGGAAACCGCCCCAGACGTCGTGCGCGTGGTCCAGCCGGTGAATGCGGATCCGGTTTCCCGCCGTTCCGTCGAAGACCAGCCGGCCTTCCACTTCAAACGTGTACAATCCCGTAACCTCGATCTGCGTACCCGGCTCCACGTATATCGTGCGGGCGCTGTCAATCTTGGCGTGGCAGGACATGCGATAGGCCACGTTCGCGTACAGCGTGTCGTTTTCTATTAAGCCGCGCAATTCGCCCGGTACCTGCACGTAATGCACGCTGCCCATGTCGGGACGAGTGCCGTCCGGATCCAGATCTTCTCCCACAGGACCCGCGTCTACGCACGGCGAACACGACTGCAGCGTCAAATCCCCGTACAGCGGATCGTTCATCAGCGGCGGCAAATTGATATTATAGAAAAAGTCGCAGCTGTCCAGATTGGCGTTGCGCTTCTGCTTCCGCCCGTACAGCGTCGAATCAATCCCGTACAGAAAATTCAGCGCGCTGTTCTCCGACACGCAGTTGTAGGAAACATCCGGCATGTTCGGCTGCCCGACCGATTGCGGAACCGGAGCCGTCAGATCCGCGCGCACGCCGGAAGCGTCGTTCTTCCAGAAAATGTTGTAGCGGATGCGCGGAGCGCACTGCGATCCCGACAGGAAAACCGCGTTGTTCTGATTGTACATCACCACGCAGCGTTCGATAATCGGACGCGAATTCCGCACGCACAGCATGCCCCGGAACGTGTTCGCTTCCACGACGCTGTCTTCCAGAACGTCCCGCTTCGTCGTGTCCAGATCGAAATAAGCGCCGTACTTGAAAATGCAATGCTCGAACACCGATTGCTGGTCGGGATTCCCGTTGCGAAGCTTGATGCCCCGCCACTGTCCCAAATCCGGGACGATGTACGAACTCGTGAAGACAATCGGGCTTTCCGGCGTTCCGCGCGCAATCATCTGGCCGCGAACGTCTATCCACCACAGGCTGTCCACCATGATCTCCGTGCCCGGCTGAATCGTTACCGTGCGGCCGGCTTCGATGATCCAGTCGGATTTGAGAATATAGGGCGGACTGACCGGAGCCAGAACATCGGAGGCGGTATTCAGCGGAGTTCCGTCCAGCCTGACAATAACCGGCTGTGGCGGGGTCACGGTAGGTTCTGAGCAGCCGGCCAGAAGGAGTGCCAGCAGCGAACAAAACAGAATCCCGTAAAATAAAGTAGATTTCATTATGCTTTCACCGGTGCGTGGTTCGTGGGTCGAACGCGGCTCGAAGCCGCCAGTGAATGATCGAACAAGTCGGCTGATCTTACTCGAACTGCAGCCTGAAGTGCAGCAGAATATGCCGCGGCGAACCGTAGTTGCGCGGATTGTGATCGTAATCCGATCCTAAATTGGCGTCGAAGCGGTCCGTCTGATCGGCTTCATGGCTGGAATCGTACGCGTTGCCCGTTTCCGCGAATACTCCGCGAAGATTCCGGCGATCCAGCAGATTGTAAATCTCAAATCCCGTCGCCAGTCGGAAATGCTTTGATAGTTTCCAGTACTTATCGAACTTCCAGTCCACGATCACCGAGTTCGGAACCCGCGCCGAGTTCGTCAGAATCAGATTATCCGGCTTGTTTTCCGTATAGTTCGACGGTGTGTACGGATAACCCGACCCGTAGGAAAACTCGAGCGTGCTGTACCAATTGTTGAACATCTTGATTCCGAAGGGACGCGGATGATCGCGCTCGCTGACTTGCAGGGTCAGATACGCCGATACCGTATGCGTCTGGTCCCAGTCCAGCGGATATTCGTCCCGATTCTCCGGAACGTTGTTGGAGCGTTGCAGCAATCCGGCGGTGGCGGCCGATTCCTTGCCGTAGGCGTACGAGAAATCGTAGTTGAACTTGACGGTCCACATGTTGGCGGGCTTCTTCTCCACCGAGAACTCAAAGCCGCGCGCGCGGGCGTATCCCAAATTGAAGTAACGGTTCAGGACAATCGGGCCGACCCGCTGTTCCACCGTGCCGATCTGATTGTAAACGTCGCGGTAGTAGCCCGCCACGTCCAGAACCCAATCCTCCGTGAATTCCGTATTCACGCCGACCTCATACGACACCGTCTTCTCGTATTCCAGATTCGGATTCCCGATGAGAGTGTTGGGTGACAAATTCGACGTCGCGCTCCGATAATAGTACTGGAACGACGGCGTCTGATAGTAATGACCGTAGTTGAAATAAAGCTTGGATTTGGTGGAAACCGGATGGCTGATGCCGAGGCGCGGAGCCAATTGGAACTTGCCGCGCTTCGCCAGCAGAGCGCCCGGCTGATTCGCGGAGACCTGATCCTGCGTCTGCTGCAAGAGCGCGTTGGGCTGAATGATGAAGTCGCTGCGCAAGCCGGCTTTCACGATCATCCCCTCGAATTCCATCTTGTCCTGGAAATAAATCGCGCCTTCCCACGGTTTGTGTTCGTAGAAATCGCGGATGCCGCCCCGATCCGGGTACGGCGAACCTTCCGGCAGCGGAACATCCGTATTCGTATAGCGTTCGTCCGGACTCTCGATCGAGTTCATCGTCAACATGCGGTACTTGAGCTCGAATCCCGACTTGATCTCGTGGAATTTATTGACCTGACTCGTTAAATCCAGCTTCGTGGACCATTCTTCCGTCTGCCGGTCTTGCCAGAAACAACGGTCATCCCATTGACCCGGATTGAGGAAATAATCCGGCAGCGGATCGTCCCGCCCGTTGCCGTTATAATCCGTAAACGTCTCCGATCCGGCATCCCAGACCAAATTGGGAATATCAAACACCGGCTGATCCTGATCGTCCATCGAAGCGTTTTCCCACGTGGACTTGCCTTCGATCCAGTGCAGATAAAGCGCCTGGCCCAGATTGTCGAAGCCCAGGTTCATCCACTCCGAACCGCCGTTCTGAATGCCTCGCCGGATGTCTTCCCAAGTGTAGAGAACCGGGAAACGCGGATCCATGCCAAAGCCCACGTCGGCTTTGTAGGTAAATAGTTCGTATTCGTCGAAAGCGTTGTTCGGTCCGTTGTAGACGCCGTCGGTCGTGGGCGTCCCCCGGAAAAGGGCATTGCCGACGTACGAACTCGGCAGATCGAACCACGTTTCACCCGCGTCCCATGTCCCGTTGTACAATCCGTTGGCGTCCGGCAGGTCAACAAAAGGTTCGCCCGTGTCGTTCCAGTAGTCTCCGTCTATAAAAGGCTCGCCGGTGAATTCATTATCGCGATCATACAAATCGCGGCGGTCAATATCACCGTCGAAATTTTTGTCGTCATAGCCTTCGCCGAAACCGTCATAGCGGCCGTTGCTATTCGCGTCCTGGAACCGCTCGCCGTCCCACACTCCGTTCCGGTTCCAATCCTGCTCGTTCAGCTGCGGTTCGGCCGGATCCCAGCGGCCGTTCCCGTTTAAATCCGTGAACGGATCCCAGGAATCCCAGACGCCGATATTGTTGATGCCATCCGAACTCGGACGATCAATCCACGGCTCCGCGTCGTCAAAAACGCCGTCGCCGTCCAGATCCACCCAGTCTTCGCCGCGATCCCATTGGCCGTTATTGTTCGTGTCGTCATAACCTTCGCCGGAACCGTCATACTTTCCGTTGCGATTGGCGTCCACGTAGCCGTCCAGATAGCCGTTATTGTTCTGGTCTACGGCTCCGACCACGCGGCGGTCGTCGTCTTCCGCGGCATCGCTTAACGTAAACTGGTCCGGATTCTTGCCCCGCGGCCGCACCTGCGTTGAAGTGCGGAAATTGCCGATGCTCCACTCATACAGCGTATTCTTGGAAAGATTGTGCGAAAAAGCCATGCTCACGGCTTGCCGCTTCGTCTTCGCGTACGGGCGGTTTAAAACGTTATATTTATATTGCCAGCCGTTGATCCCGTCGTATGCCGCTTCGCCGTCCGGATAAATATCCCACTGCGAAAAGTCGTGCTGATACGTGAGATTGAGCTTCTTGGTTTTGTCCAACCGGTACGTCAGCTTCCAGAACGTCGAATACTCGTTGTTCTGCCGCTCCGGAAGATTGATCCCGATTCCCATATAATCGCTGGCGTCGCGGTGTATATTATAGGGAGTGGACGTGTTCGTCAGCCGCGCCGTTCCCGACGTGAAGAAGCTCAGCTTCTCGCGGCCGATCAACTTGTCTGCGAAGGGAACCGGACCCGACAGCGAGTAATCGTACTGATCCGTGTCCCAACCGCTGCGCCGCAGTTTGAGCGGATCCGGATTGAAATACGGATCGTCCCAATCCTGTGCCGGAATTGCATCCGGATTCTTTGACCACGGCGTGTAGTCAATGGTCTCCTGGTACAACCGGTCGGTGCGCCATTCCAGAACGCCCGAATACTTCGTCATCGAACCTTCCGGCGTCGTCACGTTGATGAGCGCCGACTGGAATCCGCCGTAGCGCGCGTCGCCGCCCGTCAGAACCTCAATCTCTTCCACGTTCAAGGCGGAAAGATTGACGATCTGCTTCGAACTCGTCACCAGCGGATCGCGGAAGTCCACGCCGTCCACTTTCACCAGCATTTCGCTCGCGCGGCCGCCGCGCACGTGCATGGCGCCTTCCGGGTCCACCTTGAATCCCGGCTGCCGCTGCAGCAAACTGCTGATACTCGTGACCGCGCGCGTCTCCATGTCCTTGCCGGTGATGCGCACTTCTTTGCCCGCGACGTCTAATTTGACGACCGGAGCTTTGTACTCGATGATCTGTTCCTCAATACCGACCGCCGTCTCCTGCAGGGTGATATTGAGAGTTGTGGTCAGATCGCCGCTCACCGAGACGTCCGTAAACGTTTGAGCGGTATAACCCATGCTCGAAATGCGGACGGAGTACGTGCCCGCCACTACGCCTAAAATGACGTAATCGCCGTCCACTCCGACCGACGCTCCTTGCTGGGTTTCTAAAATTTGCACCGAGGCGCCGATCACCGGGTCCCCGGCATCATCCTTCACCATTCCGGCAATTTTTCCTGTGCCGGCCATTGCGATGAAGGGACAACTCAGTGCCACGACTAAACCGAGAAGAATAACTAACACGCGTTTCATGAAGCTGTCCTCGCCGTTGAGGATGTCTTGCGGCATATACTGCAACAAGGAAAGCGAACTATTCGTCTGATGAGGGGGGACTCTGGTCCCGAAAACAAAACAGGAAAACCGTCCCCGCATCCGCGAGGACGGTTTTCCTTAGATACTACATATTTCGAATGATCTCTTCGGCAAATTCCGAAGACTTAAGCTTCGTGGCTCCGTCCATCTGCCGGTGAAGATCGTAAGTGACTCGCTTATTCCGAATCGCGCCGGAAATGCCGCGATGAATGGCCTCCATCACTTCCGGCCAGCCCAGATAGTCGAACATCATCGCGCCGGAAAGAATCACCGATCCCGGATTGATTACATCTTTATCCGCGTACTTCGGGGCTGTGCCGTGCGTGGCTTCGAACACCGCGTAGAAATCGGATATGTTCGCGCCCGGAGCCAGACCCAACCCGCCCACTTGCGCCGCGCAGGCGTCGGAAAGATAATCGCCGTTCAGATTCGGCGTGCACAGAATTTGATATTCGTCGGGACGCAGCAGCACCTGCTGGAACATCGAATCGGCAATGCGATCCTGAATTAATATCTTTCCGGCCGGAAGCTTGCCGTCGAATTCGGCCCACAACCGCTCCTCGCTGATCGTCTTGTCTCCGAATTCCGTCGCCGCGCATTCATAACCCCACTCCCGGAATGCGCCTTCGGTGTACTTCATGATGTTGCCCTTGTGTACGAGCGTCACCGAAGTCAGATGATGGCTGATCGCCCAGCGAATGGCCTTGCGCACGATTTGATACGTGCCCGTCTTCGAAATCGGCTTGATTCCGATTCCGGAATCCAGCCGGATGTTCTTGCCCATCGTATTCTTGAGGAAGTCCAGCAGCTTCAGGGCTTCCGGTGTTCCCTCTTTCCATTCAATTCCCGCATACACGTCTTCCGTGTTCTCGCGGAAAATAATCACGTTCAGCTTTTCCGGATGCTTCACCGGACATGGTACGCCTGGGAACCAGCGAACCGGACGGACGCATGCGTAAAGATTCAATACTTGCCGCAGCGCTACATTTAATGAGCGGATGCCGCCGCCCACCGGAGTGGTCAACGGCCCTTTAATCGCTACGACATATTCTTTAATGGCCGTCAGCGTGTCTTCCGGCAACCAAGTGTCGTTGCCGTATACTTCTACGGCCTTTTCGCCCGCGTACACTTCAAACCATTCGATCCGGCGGCGGCCCTGATATGCTTTCTGGACAGCGGCGTCAAAAACCCGACGGCTGGCGCGCCAAATATCGCGACCAGTACCGTCTCCTTCAATAAAGGGAATAATCGGATCGTCCGGAACGTTCAGGTGGTCTCCGGCAATCGTGATCCGATGGCCCTGAGACGGCGGAGTAAGCTTCTGATAATTGGTCATGGCAATAAACTATGAAAGATTTGAAAGTGACGGCTGATCGTTCTTCTTTCATCAGCCGGATTGGTGAGTTGAATTCTGGAGGATAGGTGATCGAGGATTGACACAACCACCGTGGAACCTTCCCGCGAAGATCAGATTCACCCCGCAGGCCGCAATTTCAACTCCTCCGCGACATCCAAATCAAAGATCTCAAACCAGTTCACGAGAGAGTCGAATTGCGTTTAGGTTCACGAAGATACTCAACTTTGCCCCAAAAGTCAACTCTATCTGTTACGAAAAAACACCGATTAAAATCGGTGTTTTTTCCAGCGCGTCATGAGGAGAGGTAAAGCGCCCGTATGAAAGCCGGAAGGCGATCATTATACCTGTGCCGGGAGGTGGACTCCGCTGTTAATCAACCTGACGGCGCAATCTGCGGATCGGGCAAAAGAGAGGAAGGCCTCACAGAACCAATAGAAGCTTTACTAAGTGAACCGTGCCGCTATCTCGGGCGAACCACAACACCGGGTAACATGCTAATGCCCGACGACGATTTCTGGAGGCCTTCCTGTCTTTTAAAATGCTCCGTTGGCGGCCGTGAGTGCCGCGCATGACCGCGAAACGGAGGCAACCCGGAAGAGTCCGGGAGGAGGAGAGTCAATGTAACCCGTTCTGTGATGTAATATGGCAACGCCCGTGCCATGAGACTATCTGATTGTTAATTAAAAAATTCGTATATGCTAATGTGTAAATTATTACGCATTATTTGCGCGATGGATGTTTGTCTTGCATGATTTCCGAACGTTCAAGTTAATATTGTATTTCTGACCCACCGAAATCCCTATTTAACAAAATCTCTTCTTAAAATATTCTTTTTATAACGAATAAACATAAATTCCAACATATATAGCCAATTGCACGATTTTTTAGTACAAAAACGGCAATTGAATTGCCAACTGCTTTTTTGCACATTTATGGCTTCTCGGTCAAGCGCGGCTATATTCTAATAGGAAAGGAGGACATCCGCCTTCAAATCCCACAGCAATGGTTATCCACATCTCTATATTCTCCTACACCAATTCCTTCAATTATTTAAACAATCGGGTCAAGAATATTTAAGGCCGGGTTGAGGTTGCATGTCCTTGCTATAAGAACTATATTTAAGCGATTGGATATGTCTATTTCTTGAAAGGAAGATCAGATGAAACGCTTCGCTACAATTTGGATCCTTGCTGTTTTATTGCTTGGTGCGGCAGGATCAATTCTGGCCAATCAAACTGCTCCCTATTCGTATCCCTTCGACACTTGGCCCAATGCGACAATACCGGATAATGTTGATGGGTGGCTAAATGAGACCAGAGGCAGCTATAGCACGACACCTTACATTCACGGAACTACGGGTAAATCCGTAAAATTCCAAGGGGCTAATGACTACATTGTCAGCCCCGCAATTGACAACCCGAATGAGCTCCACATTTGGACGTACGGAAACGCCTCGACGGTTTCGGGTGTCTTTCAAATTTCCGCGTCGCTGGACAGCACGAATTTCTGGGTGATACGGGATATGACTTGGGGTGTTGGCAATGATATTCAGCCGACGACATGGAATGAAGTCATATTCACCGTTCCGGATTCCTGCCGTGGAAAGACGCGCGTCTTCTTTAAATTCCAGCATGTCACGAAAACCAGTGGCAACGTTGCCCTTGATGACTTTAGTATCACGGCGGTGGTTGCATCAGCTGAAGCGGATGCGCGTTTGAGCATTGCCGGTGTGGGTGCTTCCCCTTCGATCAGTTCGTTGCTGGTTGCAGCTCCGGGTCAAACCGTTTTAACTTTTGGTGTTCAGGATGACGGTAGTGGCGCCGCGGGTCTGCCCACCATCATTAATTCGCTGAAGATCGTTGCCGGAAGCGGCAACACTGCAACCAACTGGACGCAGTATATAGGTGGTGTGACGCTGGAAGATGGTTTGGGCAACTCGTGGACAGGTACAGTATCCTCCACTCCGGACATTATTTTTTCCGGCGCTCCGCTCACTACGCTGCCTGATGGCGGTGTAGTGCAGACCTGGACGATGAAGCTTTGGCTGAAGCAAGGTCTGCCTTACAATGGCGACAACAAAGTCCTTGCGTTTAAGGCTGCTGTGGGCAACTTCGTAGTCGCATCCAGCGGATCAGCAACTTTTGCGGCGGATCCTGCCGTGGAATCCGGCACGACGAACAACATGACCAATGTCGTGGCAACCCAACTCTCGTTTACCACGATGCCGGTCACGACTTGGTACGTGGATTCGACTTTCGCCACGGTGCGCGGCGGCTTTACCGATGTCTACGGCGGCATTGATGCGGACTTCAACGAAAACATCACCATCTCTTTGAATACCGGTACGGGCGTTCTTTCCACCGCCTCTCCCACCAAACTGAGCACGAGTGGACAATCCGCATGGACGGATCTGAAGTACAACACGGTTGAAAGCGGAGTTATTTTCCAACTCGTTTCCCCGACTTACCCAACACCGGTACTCAGCAATCCGATCACCATTCTCTCACCGCCATCCATCGTAATTGACTGCATGCCGACGTGCTTCGACACAGTGCGCAGTGCTGATGCCGTTCCGTTCGTCATTCACATTTCCATCCGCAACTGGATCACGGAAGCCAACAAGCGTGTGTACGTCAAAGTGTACAACGGTTCCTTCAATCCGTATCACTATACCGCAAGCCAGGGTTGGAACAACAGCACCAGCTATGGCGTTGCCGGCGGTGCTCAATACAAGCCGGTCGTGTCGCTGGATGAAAACGGCGATTGGTCCGGTTGGCTGGCGATCAGAGGTACGGGACAAGTTTGCGACACGTTCCGCGCGCGTGCCGCCGACTCCATCTCGACCAGCATCAATTTATCCGGTGCGCTGGTTTCAGGCACAGGCTTGAATCTTTCCACCTCCGGCAACGGTGCCATCATCGAAGATCGCAACGGAAGCAGCCTCGCCACTCCCGGCCACATTATCCTGGCCCGCAATGCCGCCAACACGATCATCGGTTCGTGGATTGCCGAAGACAACGGCTATCCGACGGATGACGGCGGCCCGATTGCGCCCGGCGGATGGCGTATGGCCGTCTGCACGTTCTGCGATGAACCCGTTTACTTTGAAGCGTGGGATCCCGCGACTTGGCCGGGTTCGGGCGAACCGTTCATGACCGATGGTCTGGATAATTTCTGCGCCGATCCGGGCACGATCAATGAAGTATTCGACATTCAGCTGCCGGTCGAATTGGCCTCCTTCACCGCCATCGGCGCAAACGGCAAAGTGTCGCTCAATTGGGAAACGGCCTCCGAATCCAATAACGATTACTTTGAAATCGTGCGCAACGGTACGCCTGTGGCCAACGTCCGCGGAGCCGGAAGCAGCGCAACCACCATTCGCTATTCCTGGACGGATGAGAGCGTGCAGAACGGAACCACCTACAGCTATACGCTCGTAGCCGTGGACGGCAACAATGTTCGCAGTGAACTTCGTACGGTCGAAGCCACGCCGATGGACATGGCTAATGTGGTCACTGAGTATGCCCTGCATCAGAACTACCCGAATCCGTTCAACCCGACCACGACCATTGCTTACGACATCGTCGAAACCGGTTTCGTGAGTCTCAAGATATTCAACTTGATGGGTCAAGCCGTTGCTACTCTGGTCAACGATCAGGTTTCTGCCGGACATCACTTTGTGACGTTCGATGCTGCCAGCTTGCCTTCCGGTTTGTACATCTGCAAGATGGAAGCCGGTGAGTTCAGTGCTCAGTCCAAGATGATGCTCATGAAGTGATGCGAAGCATCATACAATAATTCGCTGCGCGGGGTGTTCTTACCCCGCGCAGTTTTTTTCGCCGCGCTCGGGTCTGTAATCCCTCCGAAATCTTGAATATGAAAAGCGGCGGAAGGAGCAATCCTTCCGCCGCTTTTTTTCCCTCCGTTCACGGGGGGGGGCAAGGGGGGGCGCTTTTCTCTCCCCCGCGTGCGGGGGCCCGAAAGGGGGGTCTCCTATTTCAAGTCTCCGGTCTCGAGTCTGTTTCATCCTTTCCTCCATTCCCGACCTCCTTGTCCAAATGAACCTTTCCGGCTCCTGCGGATTATACAAGTAGAGCGATTCTCGTCCGCAGTTATTATCTTGAGATGATCCGATAGAGGAACCCTGCCATGCCGAAAATCCTATGCCTTGTTTTCACCGCCTTCCTGCTTGTTTTTCCCCTCCGAGATTCCGCCGCTAAAGACGTAGTCCGGCCCGAGGAAATCGTCAGCAAACGGCAGGTGATTTACGACGATGCCACCTACGATAAACTGGCCACTGACTGGGAGGCTTACAACAAGGAGTTCCCTTCCGAATATGCGTATTCCAATTGGATGTATGCCGCCCGCTATGCCGGATGGAAGAATTACCAGAAATTGCTGGAGAAGGGTCTAAAAAAGTATCCGGCGAATCCCAAATTGCTCTATCTGTCGGCCTGCAATGTGGGAATGGGGGAGGAGCAGAAACGCAATCGCGAGCGTCTGGAACGCGCCGTGGCGTTGGATCCGAGTTACACCGATCCCTGGTTTTCTTTGGTCGGGGCTTACATGGCGGCTAATGACGACGAACGCATGAACGCCGCGCTGCGCAGACTTCTGGGAAGCGGAATCATTACCGATGACGTGATGGATTACAATTACAATATGCTCATCGGACTCGAACCGAACGCTCTGCTCATCACCAACGGAGATAACGACACCTACCCCGGCTGGATTCTCACCCGCCTTCTCAACATGCGCTCCGATGTCACGATTGTCAACCGCAGCTTGCTCAATACCGAATGGTATCCCATCTACCTGATCAATCATGGCGCGCCGCGTTTCACAACTGCCGGTGAACTGGGAAGCTTGCGGAAGAATATCGAAGAGGAATTGGCGAAGAAAAAACGGGAGCTTGGAGCGGGGGGAGCCTTCGGAGATACGCTGATCGTGAAAGTCATCGAAGCCGCGCAGCAGGAAGAAAAGCCCGTTTATTTTACGCGCACGCTCTACACTACGCCCACGATCAAGCGATTCGCGGAGAATGGCCGCAATCTCGGCATCGTTGTTCTGGTAACGGAGTCGTCCGACTCCTACTCTACTCAACTGCGAAAATTGTTTACCACGTGGATCAATCTCTTCCGCACGGGAGGCATGGACAGTTGGCGGTTTCATCACGCCAAATCCGGGGATGCCGGGCGTTTTTTTGCGTCCAACTATGCCTTTTCCATTACCGCAAGTCTGGATGAATTGAAAAAATCCGCTCCCGATCTGCGGGAAAATCTCTTTACGTGGTATCTGACTCATATCGAATCGCTGCTGAATGCCGATCATCAGAAGGCGGTCTGTAAAATGTGGTGTCAGCATCAGGATATCGAAGAAATCCAAACATGGTGCGCGAAGCAGGTATGCGATAAGTGAACGATTGGGAATGCTTGGAGCGCGCGAAGCGCGGGGAGGAATCGGCTTGGCGAACGCTGGTCGAACGGCATCACGCGCGCCTTCTCGGCATATCTCTGCTCATCACCGGTTCTTCCTCCGCCGCCAAGGATATCGCGCAAGAGTCATTCGTCCGTCTGCTCGATGCGAACGTCTCGCATCGTGAAGGCACCGTTCAGGGATTACTTTCGACCATCGCCTACAGGCTCGCGCTGAAAGAAAAAGCGCGCGGCCAGCGGACGGAAGATATCGCGGCAATTAATCCGGCAAATCCGTCGCCGTCGCCCCTCGATGAGCTGCTTGCCGAAGAACGGGACCGTTTGGTGGCGGCGGCGATTCGCTCTCTCGATCCGCAGCACCGCGACATCCTGGTGCTGCGTTTCTACGGAGAGCACAGCTATGAAGAGATCGCAGGGCTGACCGGCATTCCATTGGGAACCGTAAAATCCCGCATTTTTTACGCGGTGAAATCCTGTCAACAATTTCTGCGAGACAAAGGACTTTTCGCATGATCCACTATGAAGATGACCGGCTGCTCGCATCCGTTTTAGGATTGCTCAGCGAAGATGAGAGCACGGAAATCATCGAGCACGCGCTTGTGTGTGAATCCTGCCGCGCGCGGCTGAATAATATAAAGAGCGAAGTCGCTGTTCTCGGCGGCATCGCGCCGCAAGCCGATCTGCCGGTTTTCCCAAAGCGGAGGACGCGCGTCTTTGCCTATTCCGCAATTCTCAAAATCGCGGCTCTCCTCATGGTCGGTTTTCTGGGCGGTTTGGCAACGTCTCGAATCATGTCTCCGCTGCCAATTAATGTGGTTCCGGCTTACGCCAATCCCACTCCGCCTCCGGATTCGCTTGCTTTCTTCGCCGTCTCCGATGCCACCGCGCTGAAATCTACTCCCTGAATTGAGCCGAGTATCTTCTCCGCAGTACTCCGCTCATTTAAAATCCCGGCCTAATGGCCGGGATTTACTTTCCCTCCGTTCACGCACTACTGTCTCAATGTTTTTTTGTGGGGGAAGGGATTGGAAATAAAAGAGCTTGAGGATCTCGCGGAGATCGTGTAAATTGGTGGTACCACTACCCCAAGACACGAACCGGAGGCTCAA
>RPQS01000105.1 GCA_003818605.1 Candidatus Zhuqueibacterota bacterium
CGACCACAACCGTATCCAGACAACCCAGATCGCGGGCGGTCAGGTAGATCCACTTGGCTACCAAGCGATTACCTTCCATCTCCCACATAGTCTGAACCAGTTCAGGATCATTAGGCATCGTGCCGTAAACCGGCGCGCCGCCCTCGAGATCCGGCGTCCACTGCGTCCAGGCATAGTCCGAACCCAGTTGCGCCAGATTGGCCTGCATCGAGTCAATCAGAATCGTGTCGGCCAAACTGTTAAAGACCGTATCCATGTAAGCCCAGACTTCGATGTGTCCGCTATCCAGCGGCGTCGAAGAAATCCAGCCTTCATGGCAGTAGTTGCCGTAAATTTCCACATGATCCACGGCCGGGACGGTTGAGTCGCAGCCGCTGATCTCAAACACGCTGAAGGCGGAGCCGATGTTGCAAGCGCCGTCTGTAACGTGAATCCACAACGTATCGTAGTAGCCTTCCGCACCCAGATGTGCAACCGTGCAAATATCCGGAGAAACCGCCAACGTATCGGACACCAGCGATAGTGTGTCGCCTAAGATCGGATACTCGAAGGATTCGACCGGCACCCAGCCCCAGTAAGCACGGAAGTGATTCGGTCCCAAAGAATCAACGCGGGACGCGGGAACGGAATCGTATTCCACCGCACCATCGGAGCGGAACCGGCTGAGGTCCGCCCAAACATGAACCGGCGAACTGACCAGATCGGCCACATAACCCGTGAGATCCGCCCAAATATGGACGTGCTCATCGGCCGGTGTCACATAAGCCCGAATCGAGTCGTCACCGATGGTGTAAACATAATCAACGATCGGCGGCAGCGTATCAATGATAGCGACCGGATAGTGCCACGTCGTGTCGCGGTTGCCCGCCATGTCGGCAACTACAAAGTCTACGAAAACTGTGTCGCCGTTCATTGCCATCGGATCTACAATAATCGCCGGGCCGCGGCCTATCGGCGGTTCAGGTTCAGAGCAATCCGGGAAGCCCCAGAGTCCGATGCACATATACACGGGAGTTGAATGAACCTCATGCGACGCGGCTGTCCACCCGTAAAGAGGATTCACATCCGCCAGATTGGCGCTCAGGGACGTCAGATCAATTTCAGAGCTTGAATCATGATCTGCGTCCACGAACAAGGCGAAGAAGCTCAACAAGCCGCCCGGATGAACATGATGCAATTCGGCCAAAGCAAATGGTGCACGATCAAACGGTGGAATATCAATGCACTCGCAAGTTGACATCGTTCCGACAAGTTCCGGCGGTACGCAGTCGCTGCAGAAGTAGATCGTGTCTATATCGTACAGCTCCCGATCGAAGTGATGCAGCGAGTCGGTCAGTGCCCAGAACTTGACGGTCGCAATAGCGCTGTCAATGCAGGCGAAATCAGGATCAACACCGGTGATAACCCAGTAGGCGGTCGTCCCAACGATGCTGTCCGGATTTACGTTTGTCATCAGCGCATTGCCGAGTAGAATGCTCAGGTCGGCTTGAACCAAACCGGTATTCGTCAGCACGCCCACACCGTCGCCGGTCTGACAATCAATGCCGTCATCGCTGAACTGCTTGGACAGCACGAACTTCACGCGCGGATCCAAACACGGCGTAATAATATAGCCCAAAGTGTCATAGGGCATATAGCCCGCTGCCCAACGCGGTTCATTCACGTCCACCTGCACGCACTCGTCAAACAGATGTCCCGACGAGAACAGCGGCGTGGGGATATTATAGGTATTGAACCGCAACGTAAACGGCAGATAATCGCCGTCGCAATGAATCGTCGCCAGGTCGGCGGAGTCGGCGCGCAGCTTCCAAGTATAATCGCGCGCCCAACCCAGAATATCAACGCCCGTTGCGCCGATCGGATAGGTATACCACGAACCTCTGGTGTTCCAAACCACCCACGGATTCGGATCGTCCGTCATCGTCTGGAAATTGCCTTCCAGAATGTGGATTGAATCCGCATGAACACCCGGAACACACTCCGTCAGTTCACCGGTCTCAATGATCGTCGCCTTCACGATAATGCTGTCTTCTTCAGCGGCAATCCAGCCCAAAACGGAATCCGGAATGCCCCAAACCAGCGGACAGCCTGCTGCCCACGGATTCAGATCGTAGAAAATCACACGGAACGTCGTGTCTTCGAACGAGTCGTTCCGCAGACCATCATTAAATACCGGATTGTTGTAACGGCCGGGGTTGCCCGCCTCATCCCACGCGCCGCGAATGACCAGCGCCACGCTGTCATAGGGCTCGGGATGCAGGGCAAACCAAGCCGCGGCCGATGCCGGGAAGTCGAAATGGCCGTGCAATGTATAGTACACGGAGTCAGCGTTGATCTGATCCCAGGAGATGCTGTCCACCCATGTCCGCACCGTGTCGCCAAGGAACCTGACGAGACCGGTCGTCCGCAGGTCAATAGCAGAAATCTGCCAGGCGCGGGTTTCCGGGAAGTAATGGCCGGCATTCGTATGCGAACCGTCAATATTCGGATACCAGTTCGGATCGTGATGCAGCAACTCCGAAGCCTTCACTTTTAATGTGAAGTGCTCATCGTCGGCAAAGCGGAAACCGCAATCTTCCGGATCACCGTCGCCGTCCGAATCCCAACCTTCGTTCTTAACGGTCGGGGTCGAACCCGTGATCGGGTCGCGTCCGGCCAATACGCCGCTCCAATTGAAGGCGGTGGTGCTGGCGCGGAACCGCGGATTGATGTTGTCAATATCTATCAAAGCCCGCAGCGTGTCCGGACACTCCGCATAATAGACGGTACGGTCGTCGCCGTCCACAACCACGGAATCCACCGCCCGCACAAAGGCCTTGAAGAGAATCGTGTCTTCCTTATTATAGTCCACCAGCATGATGCTGTCTTCGCCGGCGCCAATGAACCATGTGCCGTTCCAGAAATACCGGAATTCAACCAATGCCTCGTTTTCCGGAGCGCGCGTCAAGCGGCCGTGATACAACGTATTGTTCTGCACCACGTCCGGCATCATGTCAATAGAAAGCGGGCGGAATAACGGCTTCCGAAGTTCGCGGATGCGAACCGGGTTTTCATTCTGGTTGACGAACTGGATTACCAGTGTATCCAATGTATCCGGACGGATCGAAACGGAATCCAGCAGCAGGCGGATGTAAATACTGTCTTGTACCTGATCGTTGGCCCAGTTGGTCAACGCATGGTACGTCCCTGCCATACCCGTCGAGTCCATCTTGCCGGGAGAGATTGCATGCCATTCATCCGGTGCGTCGCCGAACGTTAACGGCTGCGCGCCGCGCGGATTGGCAAAGTAGAACATATGGTCATACAGCGGGTAGTCACCCGATGTGATGATCCGCGGGCACGGACTCAAACCGATCATGGCTTTGTCGCAGTCATGATCCGGATCGGCTTCGCTGATCAGGGTGTCGCCGCCCATGATGTCCATGGCACGGACATTAATGATCTTCAAGCCGCCGGTGCCGACGTCGCAGTCCGCTTCCCGTGGAGCAACTTCGTAAACGTTGTCAGCGGGATCTTCCGACACCATGTCCGGCGTAATGATCAGATAGCCAAACCACGTTTTGAAGGTGGTCGTGCTGCCGATCAACTGGGCGTAGGTGGTGTCTATATCGGTATGCGCGCCGATATTATAGACGCACGACCAGTCAATCATGACCTGATCCGCCGTCGTGTCTGTGCGCAGCCAGATGGCCAGCGTGTCCTGCGTGGTCGTCGTATAGAAATTATACGTGCACGCGGTATCGCGAACGTTCACAACCCGCAGCGAGTCAATATCCGGACCTTCGCCGTTTAACCAGACGTAAATCGGATCCTGATAGACGTTGCCCGCCTCATCCTTCAATTCCAGAGTCAACTTGTACAAACCATCGGGCAGATAGTCCAAGGATGAGTTGTACTGGTGATGCCAGTTAAAGGCAAGCACCGGGGCGTCAATATCACCCGCATTAAAGGTAATCGGTGTCCAGACGTGGCCCGGATCGGAATAGCCGTAATGCCGGCGCGGGAACGATTGACCACTATACCAGCGCACGGAATCGTCCGGATTCGCGCCCAAGAGCGGCCAGCCATTCGGATCGAGCGGATAGATCAAATCAATCGAATCCATCCGGACACGGTAATACAGTGTATCCTCGGTCTGGCAAATGTCGTTCGGATTTTCCGAGAAATTACGACGCGCACGGAACCGCAAATTGATTTCGTCATTGGTGCCGTTCGGACCCATCCACAGATAGGTTGACCACGGTCCAACAGGACCCGGCGGATCATAGGACTGACCAGCCGGCAGATTCGTCGCCGTTAGCGTGTCCGCCGCCGTCGTCGTCGTCGGCTTACACATATCCAACACGGCCGTCAGTTGATTCCGTGTCGTATAGTTCTGGTCAATATTAGTAGACAGATCATGATCGCTGCCCAGAATCCGGTTACAGCCCGAAGCATCCAGCCAACGGGCGAACGTAATACCGATTCTTAAGCTGCCGCCCAAAACTCCGCACTTCCAGAACGTATCGCCGGTACCCAGCACGGCATCCGTGCTGTCGGTACCGCGCTTGCCGTACCATGTGAAGAAGGCATCCTGCAGGCTATCCAATGTTCCCGGATTGGCCACATCATCATAAAACGGACGAACCCAACCCCAAATAATGGTGTCGAGTGTCGTATTGGTCGGCTGCGGAAGCGGACCCCGCGGATGCCGCCAATCCAGCTTCGTGATCGGTGCCGTGTCTTGCGGTGCCACGACGCGGGCGTCAAAACCGATGTAGTATACATCATTAAAGATGCTGAGCGGATCGGTGGCGTCGTACATTGTATCCACCCGGGCCTTGATCCAAACGATGGAGTCCGGGCTGATGTTGGTGTAGATATGGGCGTAATCATTCTCGTCGTACGGCGAGAATCGCTGGATACAGTCTCCGTCTGAATAAATATCCGAGCCTAAGGGAAGATTCGGCGGCTCCATGTCTATGCAGACATCCGCCGTATCAATTATGCGACGACTGCGGTTTCCGGCGTCGTCAAAGCCCCACAAGTAGATGAGATCGCCAGCCGCATACTTGTCCAGTATGCAAGCCTGCAAGCTGTCCCAATCATTCGGATTGAATGGAATATCAATCCACATCAGATTATTAAGAGAACCCGGATCGGGCGTTGAACCGAAACGGCGACTCATCCACAAGAAAGAATCAACGGGACACAGAAGACCCATCTCGTCGCTGTTGTGAATATAGCCGCTGGTATCCGAACCCGGCATGAAGTCGCCGAACCACACTCCGATCCACGACATGTCGAAGTTGGGGCGCAGCCAATTGTTGCACTGGTTCCGATACGGTACACCGTCTACATCTCCGGCAAACGGACGTCCCGCCGCAATCTGGCTGGAATCGGTCGCCATATAAATGCGCAGTGTATCGAAGCAGCCAACCAGCGTATCGTTGCGGATGTAGTTTCCGTTGATAATCCGGAACGAGTCAATCATCCCGGCTTCAACCCACGGGCGAACGTTGTCCGCCGGACGAACGCACTCGCTCAAGCGAGCGGTCCCGACGATGTCACCCGAAGCCGGCGGCCAATCGCCGGTCCATCGTAGTCTTCGCACCTGGAAGGAATCTCCGCAGACTCCATTCTCACGCGCACACTCCATGACATCAACGACATCGCCAACGATCGTCACGGAGTCACGCCATGTGCTGATAGTCGGACAATTCAGCGTGCTGAAGTTGATATAGATCGTATCATGCTGGCCGACAGGCGGCGGGGGGAGAGCCCCATCAAGAGCCGCAACGGCCGCCGTATCCAGGAAAACCCTGTCGCCAATGGCAATGATGCCATCCACGAAGCCGCACAGCTCTTGAATGCGGATGTAGCCGCATCCGGTGCAGACCGAGCAGGGAATTGATGTGGAATACGTCGGCGAGTCACCGCAAATGGTGTCGTGCATGGACGATTGAACGGCTCGCGCAAAAATCTTGTACGTCACAGCCGGATTCAATGCGCACAAACCTTCCGGACGGAAACGATAGCGCGCGCGGATCTTCATCGAGTCCGGATTCGCCGTAACGATTCCCGAATCCGAAATAACGACGTCTGTCATTAAGTGGCCCGTGTAAACCGCAAACCGGCACTCGAAATCCTGGGCCACCGTGGGTATCGTTCCAAATCCCGTAATGGGATTGAAACCGACCACCACATCATCGTGGTAAATGTCTAAACCGCCGATGGTGACGTTGAGTTCAAGTGAATCCCCGATGGTGTTGATCACACCGTCGTTGTTCAAGGGATCGTGAATGCACGTAATAGACGTTCCGTCGAACTGGAATTGCGCAAGCGCGTCTGAAGCGGGAAACATCCCTGCGCAGGCGGCTAGAGCAATGGCAATCCACACAAAAAGAGTCGTGGACCTCATTTTGTGGCTCTCCTCAATATGGAAATTCTTCGTTCTTTGAAAACTGGAAAAGGCGGCGACACTCGTGTTGAAGCAGAAAGCGTCAGTGCGAGAGCTACTCCCACCGCGCCTTCGGTGTCGGCCAGAAAAGGGTATGAGTGATGTCATGGAGAAAAAGCCGTAGAGATCGGTCATGTGCAACTATCGGTGTGTCCGTAATGTTTCGTGGAAAAACAGCACAAACTCCCTGTCCCCTATCCGGTTCACTGACCGGGAAGAAAGACGGAAGCTCAGCAAATTGGTAAGCTTAGGTAAGCCAAAACTTTCTTGACCTTTGCAAACCTAAGTTTAAGAAACTTCTATACCAGTGAAAGTTCCCCAAATATACTCATTTCCAAATATCATGTCAAGTAAAAAGTTGACTACCCCTTGCCGTTATCAGAGCCTATGTGGTGGGAAAACTCTTGCCATGCAATAATTTCCACATCAACATGCCAATGCATATCGTACGTACATTCATATATGTGTGTTTACTATAATCTTCGATACAGAATGTGATAATCTTCTAACTTATTGTAGGCCCCCAACGGTGCTGGCCAAAATCATGGTTCGAACGATCTTTGCAGAAACTATTGACGAAATTTGGGTTGCGTCAATGTGAGGGGAAAGCTCCACCACATCCCACCCCACCCACCGACAACCGGCTAACCCCGCAATCCATTGCTGAAGGGTTGCAAAGTCAATCCCACCCGGTTCCGGAGTTCCTGTCCCCGGAAATACCGATGGATCTAAGACATCGAGATCCACCGTAACATAAAGTTGACGGTTTCCAACCCACTGTCTAATATCTGACGCAGATATTGTAGCCGGTCGCCAATTCCCGGAAAGTTCAGCCCGCTCAAACTCTTCGCGGGTTCCTGACCGCTGACCCACCTGCAAAACTCGTGACGATTCTATAAACTCGCAAATCTTTCCCATAACTGTCGCATGACTGTACTCAACACCTAAGTAATTATTTCTTAAATCAAAATGTGCGTCAAAGTGCACGATAACAAGGTCCGGATAAGCTTCCCAAGCCGCCTTTACCAACGGCAGACTGATTAAATGCTCGCCTCCCAAACCTGCCGTGATTTGCCCACTTGCATGGACATGATTTGCCATTTGATATATCAGTCTCAAAGCCGCTGCAGCATCGCCGGGCGGCAATGCCAGATCGCCGACATCGGCAAATTGAGCATCCTCCAGATCGCGCCGCAAAATCGGACAGAAGGTTTCGAGTACATCCGAAACGGCACGAATTTCCGGTGGGCCGAAACGGGTGCCGGGCCGAAAAGAACACGTGCCGTCAAACGGACAGCCGAATAAAATGAGCCGCGCACCTTCCGCCGTGTCTCGTGATCCGAGAAAGGGAGTGATCTTTAATAATTCTGGTTGGCTCAATTCACTCTCGATAACTGGCGCGGAAACGGCAGTCACTCCGGCTCTCGCCATCGCTCCGCTTTGTCAAAGATCAATCCACTCCCCAAAATGCGGGAACGGCAAATGCGCCCGCTTGATGCGCCGAGGTATAATAGCGCGCCGTCTTCGCTATGAGTTTCTGACGGTCCTGCGCGCATTGCGCGCGCGGATCTATTTTGTCGGACGCGAAAAGAAAACTCCAAGACCCGGTGGGATAGGTGGGAATGGTCGAAACATAGGGCAGAACAATCCCGAAATGTTTTCGCAGACGCGCGGCAATATCCTGCGCCGTCTTCACGTCCACCCACAGACTCTTGCATTGAGTGACAAAAAGCCCCTCGTTTCGAAGGGCTGATTTCGCGGAGAGAAAATACGTGTCCTCAAACAGCACGATACCCGGGCCCACCGGATCGGTGGAATCGGAGAACACGGCATCGAAGGAATGAGGATGATTTGCGAGATATGCCGCACCGTCGCCGATCACGATTTCCACACGCGGATCGTCGAGGCACGATGCCAAACGGGGAAGAAAACGACGGCTGACCGTGATGACGTCTTCGTCAATTTCAGCCAGAACCACCCTCTTGACGGTGGGATGTTTGAGAATTTCCCGAACCGTCCCGCCATCTCCACCGCCGACGACGCATACTTGTTCGGGATGCGGATGCGCCAAGAGTCCGGGATGAACCAGCATTTCGTGATAGGCGCACTCGTCCTTTTCCGTGGTCATGACACAACCGTCAAGCACCAACATGCGCCCGAAAGAAACTGTATCTAAAACTAACACATCCTGATATTTAGAACGGCTGTGGTAGAGAACTTCGTTCACCCGCCACGCCGCCCTAAGATCGCCAAAGGTTTCTGTAAACCAGAGTTCCATCCTACTCCCAATCAGACAGAAAGCTCAAAATTCACTCATCATCATCCCCGCAGGGACTATGACCAAAGAACAACAGCGGCCACGGCGGATCCGATGTTTTTCACCACGCCAGAGGCCGACGCCACTTTTATCGTGGCCAATTGATAGCCGCGAACCGCGAACGCCTCTTTAACTTTCTGCACCACCTCGGCCCGGCATATCTGCTCGTCCGTTTGCGTGTGATGTTCCATAATCACTCCGGGCAAACGCGGATCTTCGGGAACACCGCAGGCCACCGCCGCCGAAACCCGGACACCGGGCTGGTCCGACGTTTCTTCCGCATACGCGGTGGGAACCAAAGAACCAAAAGGCAAAATTTGCGGATTGATCTCGACAGCCGCCGGCGGCAAAATCGAGCTGATCCGAATGAGATTCGTATTGCCGATGCCGGCCTTGAGCAGCGCATTGTCGAAAGCATTCAGAGCCGTGGCACCTTCGGCAAATCCGGCGGCGAGAAAATATTTGTCCGGAAGGGCGAAGACCATCAAGCCTCCGCCGGCACACTAAAAGGCTTATGCCGGACCGGAACGTGGCCTTCCACATCCAAAATCCCGCGTTTCATTTCAAACGCGTTAAAAGCGCCCGCTTCGAGTTCCGATTTCAAATGCTCAAAAGCGGAATCCGGATTCACATCATCTCCGCACGTGAACAGATCCACCGCCGCATAGCCGTATTCCGGCCAGGTGTGGATCGTGAGGTGGGATTCGGCAATCACCACCACACCCGAAACCCCGTGCGGATTGAAGACGTGAAACGCCTCTTGAACGATGGTGGCTCCGCTGGCTTCCGCGGCATTGCGCATGGCCCGCTTGATGAACGCCACATTGTTCAAAGCGACGGGATTACAGCCGTAGTATTCTACTACGATCTGACGACCCAGAGCCTTCATTTCCGAAATCTCCTTACCGCGTGAAGGTGAAGGTCGTACGCCGCCAAAAAACTAAAACATGGGCGGCGTCGTAACCCAAATAAACTCGACGGGCCTGCGGCTGGTGTTTTCCAGTATATGCTCGCGCTCGCCGGAAAAATAAAAACTGTCGCCAACATGGGCGGTGTGTTTTTCACCGCCGAACCGCAATGTCAGTATTCCTTTTAATATGAAACCGAAAGCTTCCCCCTGAAACGGTTTGACCGGATAGGTCTGTTGTCCGGGAAGCAACTCCACGTGGGCCGCTTCCATTTTCCGGTTTGTTCCGCCGGGAATCAACAGCTCGAATTTGTCCGCTCCGGTGTCAATCAGCCCCGTTCGCTCTTCGTGGTCGTATACCACCTTTTCCTCCGCAACTTCGCGGAAGAAATCGCCGACCTTGATATTCAGAACCCGCAGGATTTCGAGCAGGTTGTCCAGCGAAATACTGACCTGATCGCGCTCCAGCTGCGAGATGAACGACTTGGCTAAGTCAGCTCTCTCCGCAAGTTCCTCCTGCGTGAGATCGCTGGACAGCCGGAGATTTCGAATGCGTTCACCTATCTTCACCAATGCCAGCTTACTTAATGGAACTTGCTGTTCACTTTTATGGTCGGCAAATATACAGAATTCTTCCGGTTTTGTCAAGAAAAAATATCAAGAATTTTGCAACCTATTGTTTATAATGCGGATTTTAGCGCCTTTAAGTGAACTTCCGGTACTCTTTTGCCGAACAGACCGGCCCCGGCGGGGTGCTGGAAAAGCGCATGCCAATAGTTAAACCGATGGTGCCGGTTTGTGCGAAATGAGATGAAATGAAGGGTGAGGCGGCGGAAGGGATCAATTTATCGGAACTTAGGAGATGGGCTATTCACCAGTGGGGGTTGCGGACAGGAAACCCAAGCGGTGAGCTTGACTCAAAGGCAGGCGAATACGGAACCTGAAGTGCGAGTCGTCGTGCCTCTCTTCGAGGATTTCGGCCACCCGCTGCAGCTCGGCGACCCGCAATCCATCTTGTGCCGGAATCTCTACGGATAGTTCGATCATCTCGGCTGACATGACGGATTTCATGCGTTCAACAAGCTCGTCGAGGTTGGTGCCGCTACGAGCGCTGACGGGAATCGAACCGGGGTATTCCCGTTCGCACCAGCGCAGAGGTTCATCGTCTGCGAGAGCATCGAGCTTATTCAGCACGACGATGCGGGGCCGGTCGGACAGATTCATCTCTTTCAGAATCTTGTCCACTTCGCTCATTTGTTCGCGGAACGAAGGCGAAGCAAGATCCACGATGTGAAGAATGCATTGGGCATCGCGAATCTCGGCCAGAGTGGAGCGGAAACTGGCCACTAATCCCGGCGGCAATTTGCGGATAAAGCCGACGGTGTCTGTGAGCAAAGCGCGATATTGCGGGGCAATTTTCAGGATACGGGTAGTGGAATCGAGCGTGGCGAAAAGCAGATCTTCTTCATAGACTCCGGCATGAGTCAGGGCGTTCATCAATGTGGATTTGCCGACGTTTGTGTAGCCTGCGAGCGCGAAGCGGAACATCTGCTCCCGCCCTGCTCGTTGTGTGGATCGAACTCGCTCAATATGATGGAGATCTTCTTCGAGATGGCGGATGCGATCGCGAATCAAGCGGCGGTCGGTTTCGATCTGGGTTTCTCCGGGACCGCGCAAACCGATACCGCCCTGCTGCCGCTCGAGGTGTGTCCAAGCACGGGTAAGCCGAGTCAGAATGTACTTCAGTTGCGCGAGTTCGACCTGTGTTTTAGCTTCGCGGGTTCGCGCACGGTGGGCAAAAATATCGAGAATGAGTCCGGAGCGGTCAATGACACGGCAGTCCCACGCTTTTTCCAGATTACGGGCTTGGGCCGGGGAAAGGTCTTCATCGAAGATGACCAGCTCGGTTTTTGTCTCCTGAATGATCTCATGCAGCTCCTCTACCTTGCCCCGACCGAGAAGCAGGGCGGGATTCGGATTGAGGCACCGCGTCAGTTCAACTCCGACCACCTCCGCTCCGGCGGTTTGGGCGAGCATGTTCAGTTCATCCAGATATTCCCGCGCCAGAGATTCGGTCATCCCCTTCCATTGCAATCCTATTAAGAGAGAGCGTTCCCCCGCGCCTTTGCTTTGCACGGGCTTTAGAGGCGAGCGGTTGTATTGCTGGGGTGAGCGGGACTTCATTTTCACTTCAGCTCGCGTTTGGATTTTTCCCAGAGCGCATCCATCTCTTCGAGGGAGGAATCGTGCAAGGCTTTGCCTTGATTGTGAAGGCTCTCCTCTATATAGGCAAAGCGGCGGGTGAACTTTTCCACGGAGGAGCGCAGGGCATCCTCGGGATTGACATTCAGCTTGCGGGCCAGATTGACCATGCTGAACATGAGGTCGCCGAACTCGTGTTCGATTTCTTTGCAATTTCCTTCCGTAACTTCGACCTGCAATTCCGCTAATTCCTCATGCACTTTTTGCCAGACCGGAGCGACGTCCGGCCAGTCAAAACCGACTCCGGCGGCTTTTTCCTGAACGCGAAAGGCTCGGTTCAAAGCAGGCTGATGTTTGGGAACACCTTCGAGGAGGCGCGGCTTGTGATCCTCATTCAGTTTGATCTTTTCCCACTGCCTCTCAACGTGGCGGGGGCCATCCACCTGCGCGTCGCTGAACACATGCGGATGGCGGCGGATGAGTTTCTCGTTTATCGAGGCTACCATTTCGGCGGCATCAAAGAGTCCCTCCTCCTGGCCGAGTTGGCAATGGAATACAATATGGAGGAGCAGATCGCCCAGCTCTTTTTTCAATTCACCGTAGGCTTCGCGGTCAATAGAATCGAGGACTTCGTAGGTTTCCTCAATAAGATAGGGGCGCAGGCTGAGATGGGTTTGTTCGCGATCCCACGGGCAACCGTCGGGTGCGCGAAGTCTCTGCATGATGTCAAGTAATCTGGCAAATTCTTCGGGGGCGGTGGATTTGGATTGGGCGGTCACTGTATATCCTGTTCAAATCGGTGGGCGGAAAATATTTTTGACCAAACGAACTGGGTTATTGTTTTATTTTGTTGAAAATGGGATTGGATTTCACTCGTGAATTGGCAGACTTTGGCAAACCTTTGGCAGACATTTTTGACTCTTAATATAAATTACTGAAAAATTGGAGTTAGAGCAAGCCTCAGGGGTCGGACAAAGATAGTGTATGGAATGGGGTTTGTCAAGGGAAATTGAATGTTTGTTCAAATGCTAAATTGAATGGAAGTTGAAGGGGATTGGCATTGGAATTAGGGATCGGGAAGGAAAATGATAAGAGGCGGATTCCGGGCATGCAAGGATGCATGCCTCGGCGGACGCGGGGTGTGATGGTATTCCGCGCGGTGTCAGATGAGCACAGTACGCTGTGCCCCTACCGAATTCCATTTCCCCCCGTGGACGGGGGGAAGAAAGGGGGGTCACTTCATCAGCACAATTTTCTGCGTTCTTGTTTCCTTTCCCGCTTCCATCCGGCAGAAATACACTCCCGATGACAGCCCGCCGCCGTCGAACCGCACGCGATGCTCTCCCGCCGTCTTCATTTCATTCAAAAGCATAGCAACCTCGCGGCCCAAGACATCGTAGAGCCGAAGCGAGACACGCTGAGTCACAGGCAGTGTGAATTCGATCTGAGTGGTGCTGTTGAAGGGATTCGGATAGGCCGTCAATAAACATGCACTGCGGGGAATCGATATTTCATCTGTGGACATCTCCGGTGCAAGTTTTACAAGCCAGGCAACATCGTATGTGTATTCATCCTGTCTCTTATATCCGGATAATAGATAGCCCCCATCCTCTGTTTGCATAATTGCGCGCAAACCGTACTGTTCCGGACCGCCAAATGCGACACTCCACAGACTGTCTCCACTGCTGTCAGTTCGCACAATCCATGTTCGAAATATTCCATCTACGTCCTGATAATCGCCACCCAGAATGTACCCGTTATCCGCTGTCTGTTGAACAGAGATCGCGATTTCCCTACGGATGAAAGTGTAAATCTTTTTCCATTCTTCATAGCCCAAAGCATTAGTCTTCACAAGTTGGAAATTGCCCCGCGATGTTAGAATGGAGTCCCCTCCCCCTGCGAGAATATAACCGCCGTCTGCTGTCAGTTTCATTTCTCTACAATTATCCAAGAGTGGACTCCCGTATGTTCGGGACCAAAGACTATCGCCGTTCGCATCTGTTTTGATCAACCAGAAATCATTCCAACCGGCTCCATACGAAAAGGTCGTTCCGGCAATTGTATAGCCGCCATCTGCAGTCTGCACGACGCTTACACCCCAATCATCGCCGGCACCCCCATACGTACGGCTCCACTCACAATCGCCGTTTACGTCTGTCTTCACTAACCATACATCTATAGAACCAGCGCCATATGATGATGTCGATCCGACAAGGACGCATCCTCCGTCGAA
>RPQS01000106.1 GCA_003818605.1 Candidatus Zhuqueibacterota bacterium
GAAGGTGATCTTGGGATTGACGATCCGCGGCCAGTCAAACTTGGCGAAGAACTTGTGCTTGTTCGGATCGGCGGTGTTGGTCAGGGACATCGTGTAGCCGCTGCGGCCGTGGAAGGCATCCTGAAAATGCAGCACCTTCGTGCCGATTTCGCGCCGATAGCCGCGCGCGAAATTCTTGCGGACTTTCCAATCCATCGAAGCTTTCAAAGCGTTCTCGATGCCCAGCGCGCCGCCCGCCACGTAGAACGAGTGACTCATGGAAGAGGGAACGGCGACGCGGAAAAACGTATCTACGAACTCGGCCATCTCGATTGTGTAGAGATCCGAGTTGGTAATGTTGTTCACCGCCAGCTTGCCGAGCCGCTGAATCATGTCCGGCGAGGTCAGCTTGGGGTGATTGAATCCGACGGCGGCTGTAGCGAAGAAGCTGAAGAAATCGAGATACTTCTTCCCCGTGCGCATGTCGTAAAAATACGAACCTTTCGATTTATCCAGATCGAAAACGATATCGAACCCGTCGGCAAGCATATATTTGCCGAGGGTTTCATGAACATTTTGCGGTGTGATTCTCGTCATGATAGTCATCCTCCAAGGGTTGCATAAAGACAAAACAATTCCATACTGTGAGCGGTTCGTTCACAGATCGGGGGGATCATTCGATCCCGTTTGCCTCTGGGCAAACCGAAGGAGGTTGTTGAAGACGAGCATTGTGTATTTGTTCGGAGAAAGAGTGAAATCAAAAGTTCTGCAAATTATGCGAACAGCGTTTCGAACGGATTTTCGACGTCGAGTTCGCGGATCATGCTAAAAGTCTGCGAATCGGCGGTGACCAGAGTTTTAATGCCATGCGCGAGCACGGTGGCGGCAAGGTGCGCGTCAGCGAATCTTCCGCGCAAGCCGGGATGCTTTTCCATCAGCTTAAAAGCGCGGCGGACGATGACGTCGTCGGAATACAGCACGACCGGCTGCGGATAGCGCAGCAGCTTGTCCACCATTTTCCATGCGGCGGCGGGAGTCAGCGGCTTTATAACGAAACAGCCGTTCGTGAGAATCTGCGAAAGCTCATGCAAGCTCTGCTCGCAAACGCAGGCCGCCCACTTGCCGGAAACGGATTGCTCAAAAAGTTCGAGCGCGCGCGCATGAAAAGGAGATGCCGTGTCGGCGGCGTAAATCAGAATGGACGTATCCAGACACTTCATCGTTCCCCCCCCGCCAACATGTCGCGCGAGAACGGTTCGTTAAAGCCGAGATGCACGGAGAGTTTGGCAAACTCTTTCAATCCGTTGCGCGGAGCGCCGGGTTCTTTTTCCGGCGCGGATTTATCTTTGCGGCGGAGTTTTTGTTCCTGCTTATAGAGCAGAATGCCGGGACTTTGAGCGGGAAACCGCCAGAGCTTACCGACGCGGAACGCCGCAATGCGGCCTTCTCTTGCCATGCGCTGAACCGTGGAGGGGCTGATTTTCAAAAGCCGCGCCACCTCCGCCGTTGTGATAAAATCACTGGGAGTCATTTTTCTTTTCAGCCTCCGCTGAAGTTGCTCCGGCGGCATCGGTCGCGGGTTTTTTGGTTTGTCCGCTGATGATGGCTTTGCAGCGCTCATCCATTTCCCCCGCTTCCTCGAACTTACCGGTCGCTTGATAGAGCTGCGAAAGCTCTTTCAGACATGTAATGACGCCGGGATGATTGAGGCTGATCGTCTTTTCGTAAATCGCGACGGCATGATGATAGAGCGGCTCCGCTTCGGAATAGCGGCCGGGCACGTTCATGATCGCGGCCAATTGCTGCATGCTGTCGGCGACGTCCACGCTCTCCGGTCCGAGGCGCTTTTCATCCGCGGCAATGGCGCGGCGATAGAGAGCAGCGGCTTCATCCGCTTTATCAAGAATCCGGCAGGTATTCGCGAGCCGCTTCACACTGTTCACCGTATCCGGATCGGTTTCTCCCAGAGCGGCAGTGCGGATGTCAACCGCGCGGCGTAAAACAGGTTCCGCTTCACTGAAAGCCTGCTGTGCATAGAAAATCTCCACCAGCCGCATCAGGTCGGCAGCCACTTCGGTGTGGTTTTCGCCCAGAGCTTTTTCATGGATGGAAAGCGCCTGCCTTCCGACGCGCAGAGCTTCCGTGAATTTTCCGCGCGCGGCATGCAATCCCGCATAAGCAATGAGCGTTTCGGCAATATCGGGATGATCGCTGCCCAGCGCTTTTTCGCGAACGGCAAGGGCGCGGGCAAACAATTGTTCGGCGTCATCGAAACGTTTTTGCTCGCATTGCAGATCGGCTAATTCCGTCAGCGTAGCGGCGACGTCAGCATGCCATGAACCCAGGGCGCGTTCACGCATGTTAAGTACACGCGTGAGCAGTAATTCCGCCTGCGCAGGCCGATCGATGACCCGATAAAAACCGGAAAGCTTGCGCATGGAGTCAATGACAAACGGATGCGTGACGCCGAGTGCGCGTTCCAGAATTTGCAGGGCGCGTTTATAGTGCTTTTCGGCATCCTGATGCTTATTCTGTGCGCGATAAACCTCAGCCAAATTATTCAGGCTGGCCGCAACGCGCGGATCCTGCGGACCGAAATCCTTTTCGGCATACGCGAGCGCCATCGAGAAAACGCGCAGCGCATCAACGAACTTGCCGTCATGGAAAGCTTTTTGTCCGGATTCCGTGGTTTCCTGCCAGCGATTTGCAACACTCACATTAGCCATCCTTCCGCGTCATAATTACGAGCGTTCGCGGGACGAATTTGCGCATCAACGAGTAAACGTTCCCATAGTCTGAGCCTGCGCCAGAACGTGCCCTTTCATGGCATCCTCCAGCGCTTTTTTGTCGGCCTTGTCCGAAAGACTGATCACCGAATCCAGTGCAAAAAGCTTAAAGAAGTAGCGATGCGGTTTTCCCGGCGGAGGACACGGACCGTCATAGCCGATGTCCATCCCGCTGTTGATTCCCTGCTTCATGCCACCGGGGAGCGTCGCCTCCTTGGGCATGCCTTCGGGCAGCGATGGCGTGCTGGGCGGAATATTCCAGAGCACCCAATGCGTCCACGTTCCCATCGGAGCATCAGGATCATCGCAAATTAGAGTCAGACTTTTCGCATCGGCAGGAACGCCGCCAATAGCAAGTGGAGGCGATACATTTTTCCCGAGGCACGAAAACTTTTTCGGGATGGGTGCGCTATCGGAAAAGGCGGTGGTCGCGATAGTCATTCCCATGGCGGCTGCTCCTTTCTCCGCCGTCTGCGGCGGTTTCTCCGTCTTGCCGCAGGAGGCAAGCATGAACGCGAGCAGGATCGCAATCATCAGTGCACGCATGGTGGCCTCCTTAAAATCGCGATTTCGGGTGGATTGCGGAACATCGCGAAACGGCCACACGATTTGGATCGGTCGTATGAACCGCAAGATTGACGGTTTCCGGCGAGGAGCTGGTCAATGAACTCCAAAAAGCCTCGCCGTTTTCGTCGAATGAAAGGGTGGAGCGGCGGCGGCCATCGCGATCACGGAGAATGAGACTCGGTTCATCATCGAGACTTATAATGAACGAAGCGCGGCGCACACCGGCGGCATCGGTCAAATGATACTCGCGGCAAGTGATACTCGTCACGGCGGACGACGGCGGAAACATGCGCGAACCCGTCCAGCCGCCCGCGAAGCCGGCCAGAGCCACCACGGCCAGCAAAAGGATAAATTGTCTGCTACTCATCGGCTCCTCCTCGTGTTTGCGGCGATGAGACGGGCAGGAATGGCAAATGGATCAAATTACTGCGGCAGCGAAGCGCGACAATTCTCAGTCCGTGCCTGCGGCTTCGCTGCCCGGCTCCATAGTTATTTAGACCACTCCTTTAAGAGTGCCAACGATTTTTGTCTGACGGAGATGTCCGCCAGATTGAGCAGGCTGTTGATGTTGACGGCGGCGGTAATCTTTTCGAGCGCTTTTTCGTTCTCGCCCAGTCCCTGATAAGCCAGAGCCAAGCGATAGAGATTATCCGCCGTCTGCAGGTTGGATTGCAGCAGCTCATCAATCGCTTTTCGATAATCCTTCTGGCCGAGTGCCATAATCCCGTTCAGCTCGTGCATCTGCCTGAGTTCGTTGGCATTGCCGACGACTTGAACACTTTGTGTAAACGATGCAACGAGCGATTTCGCTTTATCGAGTTCCCCTTTTTGCAGCAGAGCGCGAGCTTCGCCGTAGCGCGCATTCCGCTCTGTGGAAGCCTTCAGGGTCGGCGAGAGAGTGGATCCCTGCGTAATCTCGGCCGACTGCCGGAACGAAGCGATAGCCTCGTCATTTCGGCCGAATTCGAGCTGCAGCAAGCCGATGGTCGCCGAGTTGGCGGCTAACTGAGCCGTATCGTGATTCGCTTCGGCTCTCCCGCGGTTTTGAAGCAATGCGGCGAGCGCGTCTTCGTATTTGCCCTCATCCAGATAGACCATCGCCACGCCGAAAAATGAGAATTGCTTGTCTCCGTCATTGCGGGCATGGGTGCGCATCCCGGCCAACTCCTCGTGCGCGAGTTGGTGCTTCCCCATATAGACCTGATTGGTGGCGATGCCGTAGCGGGACGAGTTGAACGTGGAATCCACGGCCAGCGCGCGGCGGTACTGGGTGATGGACTCTTCATACCGCCCCTGCTTGAGCAGCATCTCGGCGTAGGAGTCGTACGGATTGGCATCCTGCGGATTCAGTTCGATGTACTTGAGAAACGCCGCTTCCGCTCCGGCAAAATCATTGAGCGTCCTCCGAATATAGCCCAGCATGTTCCAGGCCGGAAGGAAGTTGGGCGAAAGCTCCACGGTGCGCTGCATTTCTGCGGCGGCGCTATCGTAATATTGGCGAGCCCAGAAAAAGATTCCCAACACATAATGCGCGCGTTCATCTTTGTCGCATAATCCTGCTAATTTTCCGAGGTATTCGCGCTGTTTGTGGAAATCCGTTTGCGCTCCGGCTTCATCGGCTAAAACCCACACTCGTTCGCATTCGGATACTTTGTCCACCACCGAAACCGCTTTCGCCAAACATTCTAAAAACTGCTTGGTGGTCGGCTGCGAAAACGCCAGATCGCGATAAGCGAGAGCGAAGTTTTCGTCTTTCTTCACCGCTTCTTCGAGAAGCGGGCGCGACTCATTGAACAAGAACTTATCCTGCAGATCGCGCGCCTGTAAGAATAACTGGCGGGCCTCTTCGGAAGAGGTCGTGACCGCAATCTTTCCTTCGGCGGCGCAGAATCCCGTCCACAGCAGACAAACGATCAATGCGAGCAGTACACGAGTAAGGCTTCCCATAACAGTCCTCCTTCTCGATTTACTTTCCATCCCCAACGCCCGATTATTTCGGCTGAAGAATCCGTGCATGCGGAATTGGTTTCCGCTCAGTTCCATTTGTGAAAAATGAAGAAAGCGGCGACGGCCATGAAAGCGAAACCCACCAAGACATTCCAGCGCACGCCTTCGTTCAGATAGAACATAGAGAATAATACAAAAACCGACAGCGTGACTACTTCCTGAATGGTCTTGAGCTGCGCGGCGGTGTAATAGCCGTAGCCGATACGGTTGGCCGGAACCATCAGGCAATATTCAAAGAGCGCGATCCCCCAACTGGCCAGAACCACCATCCACAGTGTGGCGCTTTTAAAGCGCAGGTGGCCGTACCAGGCGAAGGTCATGAAGACATTCGATCCCACCAAGAGCAGAACCGGCAGCCATGCTTGTCGAACTAAAGGAAGAGTCATCGTAGGTCAGGGGATAGTCCTGTTTGCGGAATATTCTTTCAATGCGCGGGGTAAGGACACCCCGCGCGGCGAACTCGGCTCCCACGCGGCGGAAAGAGTCCTAACGATTATACAACTCCGCAGCCAAACGTTTCGCCGCTTCCATACGCTTAGCATTGACAAGGCGAAGTTTCAACCAACCCTTGCTGTTTATCTCAGCCTCCGGTAGACGATGTCCGTCTTTGGCTAAAGTCAATTCGTTGAAGACAACGACTGTCTCTCCATCTGAGGTTTCTACTTTGCAGAAGCGGGATCCATCCTGTCGCCAGTAGCTATCGCGGCTCGATAAATATTTACACTTGGCACCTATTTTTCGAAGATATACATCTAACTCAGGACAACGCGCAGGCATAAGCAACTCCTTTTTTGTACACATGAATTCGATCGCCGCGCGGGGTGTCCTTACCCCGCGCGAAATATTATTTCGGTCACAGCGGATTTGGAATCAGTCTGACTATTGATTCCTTCATATCCGCAACCCCGAATAGATATCTTGCACTCGACCAAGGATAATCCATCGAAACGTGAACTAATCCTCCCCGAACCGGATTGCCGTGCAGATAACTTAGTTTCGTACGAACAGCATCGGAACCGGGAACAAAAACATCATCGAACAATTCTCTCCAGCCGTTTGCATCCTTGCAGTGATGATGCAAAAGTTTGCGGCTGGAAAACCTCTTGAAATGCTCCATCAGCCTGCCTGCCGTACCCAGATCGGTTGTTTGGAGCAGCAACGCGTGCAGATGATCAGGCATCAACACGTAACCGTAGCAATCAAGATCGAAACGATGCCGATAGTTTTCAAGGATCGCAAGCAATTCGACACACAGTTGCGGTTCAACAAACCACATTCCTCGCGTACGAGTGACTGTGGTCACAAAATGGACCGTGCCGATCCCCGTTGCTGTTTGATGACGGCGAAGCATCTTTTCATCTTAGCGCGCGGGGTAAGGACACCCCGCGCGGCGGTTTTTTTGCTCCCGCACGGAAGCATCAAGGTGCGTGTCAACGCGGCTGGAAGATGGGAAGGCAAGGGGTTTAAACCCCTTGCCCGCCCGATCTCCAATGTGGCCTCTTACGCCGAAAACAGATTACGGCAGGGTTTGGAAACCCTGCTCGGCGGATGCCGAAGAGACACAGCAAGCTGTGTCGCTACGATACCGTTATTTCTTCTTCGGGACGATGTCGTCAATCTGCGCGCGCTGCAGCGTGCCGGACCAATCCACGTAGCAGGCTTTAGTCTCACTATAGAATTCATACGCGCCCCAGCCGCCTTCGCGGTGGCCGTTGCCCGTGCCCTTCATACCGCCGAACGGCATGTGAGCTTCCGCACCGATGGTGGCCGAGTTGATATACGTGAGGCCGGTTTCCAGATCGCGGAACGCGCGATACGCTTTATTCACATCCTGCGTGAAGACCGCGCTCGACAGACCGAACTCGATATCGTTGGCCACTTCAATGGCCTGATCGTAGTTCTTCACTTTAATCACGCTCACCACCGGACCGAAAATTTCTTCCTGCGACGTGCGCATCTTCGGCTTGCAGTCGGTGAAAATCGTGGGCTGCACGAACCAGCCGTTCTTGTGCTCAGGACCGGTTAGCCGCTTGCCGCCAAAAGCCAGCGTCGCGCCGTCCTTCTTGCCGATTTCGATGTATTCGAGGTCGGTCTTCATCTGCTCTTCGGAAACCGTCGGGCCCATCGTGATGCCTTCATCATTACCGTAGCCGACTTTGAGTTTCTTGGCGGCTTTGATGAATTTCTCCACGAATTCATCGTGCACGCCTTCCTCCACGATCACGCGCGAGGAGGCCGTGCAGCGCTGACCGGTCGTGCCGAAACCCGCCCAAATGCAGGCGTCCACGGCCAGATCGAGATTCGCATCGTTGCAAATGAGCGTGCAGTTCTTGCCGCCCAATTCCATTGACACTCTCTTCAGTTTCGGAGCCGCTAATGAGCCAATCTTACGGCCAACCGCACAAGAACCGGTGAAGGAAACTACGGGCGTATCGGGATGCTCAACAATGGCGTTGCCGACTTTGGAACCCGCACCGAACACAACATTGATGACTTCCGGCGGGAAACCGGCTTCGAGCACGGCATTCAAGAGATTCCACACCGACAGCGGAGTAATTTCCGCGGGCTTAATCACCACGGTATTGCCGCACATGAGAGCCGGGAACATTTTCCACGTAGGAATGGCCATCGGAAAATTCCACGGAGTCACGAGACCGCAGACGCCGATCGGAAACCGGGTGGTCATGTTGAACTTGCTGGGCAGTTCACTGGGCACGGTCTTGCCGAACATGCGATAGCCCTCTCCGCAAGCGTACAACGCAGTGTCAATCCCTTCCTGCACGTCGCCGCGAGTTTCAAAAATGGGCTTGCCCATCTCGCGGGTCATCTGGAAGGCATACATTTCCTTGTTCTTCTGCATGATGTCCACCAGGCGGTAGAACATCTTCGCTCTGTGAGGCGGCGGAACCAAACGCCACCACGCGAACGCCTTCTTCGCGGACTTCACCGCGCGATCCACGTCTTCCTTGGTCGAACGCGGAAACGTACCGACCAGATCCGTCACATTTGCGGGATTGCGATTTTCAGAGACTTCACCCGAACTCGAATCACACCACTTGCCGGCGATGAAATTCTGGTACTTCTTGGTGTCGTGCGGAAACTTGTAGGTAGACTTTCCTTCTTTTTTCGGCGCTTTGGCCGCGGACGGACTCATTGCCGGCTCCTTACTAAGTTGATGGGAACGGATATTTTTCTTGGGAAATGCCTAAGTGTCCGAGTTATCGTTTAGCCTTAGAATTTAGCAATTTCCGCTCAAAAGGTCAAGACCGCAGTTGTTGTTTATTTATTTATTAATCCATAATTTACAGCCTTGAAAATGAGAGGCGCGCGGGGCGATTTTCAAGTATTCAGAATAGAGGGCAAAAAAAAGCCGCACGGCATTGCCGTGCGGCTTCAGAGTGCAGGACTAACCGATTACCACTGGTTGCGGCGGGTCGTCGGGCGACGGGGGCGGTCGCTCTGCGGACGGGCCTCATTGACCAACATATTGCGGCCTTTAAGGTCGGTTTCGTTGAGGCCTTCGATGGCAGCCTTTGCCTCGTTGGCATTCGGCATTTCCACAAAGCCAAAACCCTTCGAACGTCCGGTCATACGATCAGTAATGATACTGGCTTTTTCCACCGTACCATACTGCTCGAAAGCAACCCGGAGGTCATCCTCGCTGACCGCATAGGCCAGATTTCCCACGTAAATGTTTACCATTTTCTCATCCTTTCGGATTATCGGGGGATGGTACCCCTTGTTTTGCCACCTTTTCCATCGCGAAGCCGAAAGGAACTGAGAAACTGTTCCCCCGTGACACGGGCCTGCGAGAAGACCTTCTTAGGTCATGTTAACATATGAATTACCTCCCTAATCAGGGGGCAACTCCAAAAACCAATATACTCAAGCAAAACAAAAAATGCAAGTGACTCACGACAATCTGCCCCAAATTCCACATTTTTTCGAGGCAAGCACTCACTTCAAAAGCAGAACCTTCGCGGTGGTTGACCGGGCTTGATTACGCAGAGAAATCAAATAAAATCCGGAAGGAAGGTTTCCGGACTCAAATGTCAGAAAATGCTCGCCCGCAGCAACCGGTCCTGATAATAGTGTCCGGACGAGACGACCGGAAATGTCGAACACGGAAACTTCCGCATCGGAATCTATGGGAATCGAAAAACCGAGTCGCGCAACCGAATTGAAAGGATTCGGATAGGCGGAAATCAAGAGCGGGCTTTTCGGCAGTGCGCTTACCGGATTTGGTGAAGCGGACGGATCGTGCAGTGTAATATTAATATTGTCCGGGAAATTCGTCTGCTGGACGGTGAAGGATTGGGGTGCGGTTATGCCGTAAAAGCCGAACGGTTCATTCAGATCATAGCTGAAATTCAGATTAAGATCCATAAACGCGTAGGCATAGTAGGTACCGAACGTATCCACAAAGGCGATGAAGTTGCCCGCCCCGGTCGTGTCCAGGACGGCTCCCGCTCCGCGCGGAGTTCCCGACATACTGGGATTATCATAAGCGGCAATAATGGTGGCTCCGCGCTGCGCACCTTCATAGGTCACAGTCCCCGTAAATCCGCCGTTATTGGGCGGGCGGAGTTCGATGTTCACACCACTCGTATCACCGGCAATGGTCATGATTTCGGGATACGTGCCGCCGTAAAAACCGCGCGGTTCATCCAGATCCGGACGCAGGTTCACATTCAGATCCTGATAGGCGAACAGCATGTATCCGCCGGGCTGAGCATTGGTCAATGCATACGTATTTAGAATCGGCAGCGCTGCCGTTAATAAAATTGTATCCAAATTGGTCGGAATGCCGACGACCGCCTTCAGTGTAATACCGGATTGCCCGCCGATGATCGTACCTGAAATGGTAAAAGCAGAAGCCGAACCGACTATGGCCAACATGGCAATGATAGCAAAAACCGATATCCTGCGAATCATGGAGTTTTCCCTGTGGTTGAAGCGTGATCTATGAAATCCGTGCAAAAGGTTTGCCAGATTATACCGTTGCAACTCAGGAGAGTCACTACGGCGCGAAAGCCGAATTCTATAGCTAACGGAACATCAGATACAGCCCGGCTTCGGGCTGCAGTTGGGCGTCTTTTCCTTCCGGCGGCAGAAAATACCGCGCGCTGGCATAAAAACGGATAATACTTACGTCCAGGCGGGCAGTAACGCTGAGTTCGGGTGTTTCCATGTACGGAGCAAAGAGCTCATCACAGAACGTTTCCGCCGTGGAATTTCCGTCATTGAATTCACTATTCAAAACATTGTTGCGGAAAGCGCCTTCCAGCATGATCCGCATGTTGGGCTTGTTGCAGGGGGCGAAGCGAATAGCCGCCGTTTGATAGGCTTGGCGAAAATCCGCCGTGGATTTATTGTTCAGAATACCGATTCCGGTATCGGTTATCCAATGCAGATCCGCCGAATAGATGGAAAACTGACCGAAGCTTACCATCATTTGCGCCGATTCCGACAGCCGCACTGTGGCGGCCAATTCGATATCAGTGCCTCCTTTGTGTTCCCACCGGAATTTGCCGTTTTTTACGGATTCAGGAATGCTCAGGGGTTGTGTGAGCGTATGATCCACTTCAAGCGTGTACTTCGAATATTTGCCGCCGGGAATGAAACCCGAGAGCTTCAGCCACGCGCCGAAGCGTTTCGCCGTGCCGTATGAAGCGAATTTGTCGAGACCGAGCTTTACCGTAAGTTCGTATTGACCGAGATCCTGTTCGGCAGGCTCGTCATACAAGTCACCGTCCCAAGCCGCGTGGGTGCGATCCCAGAAGAGATCATCGTGATAATAGGCTCGCGCACCGGCAAAGATAAAGAAACCGCGATCCCATGGGGGAATATACATGACTTCGGCAGATGTACTCAAGAAACGAGGCGGTAGAGAGTCATTTTTCCATGGCGCCATTTCCGCCACAAAGCGCAAACCCCATCGCGAGTTGACTTCTTGTCTGCCGCTGATCCACGGATCCCAAACACCGAAATCCCATTCGTTGCCCGCCCCGAGCGCCAGCCTTCCCGCCGAGCTTTCGCGGTTCGCTCCGCTGTAGCTGCCGCCGAACATGCCTAACGCTTCCCAATAGAAAAATCCGCGCGGCTTGCGCAGCAGCTCAGATGGAATGTAAACGGTATCACGAATAATCTTCGGTTCGGACGTGATCGTGATGAGTTCGGGGACGCGAATCGTGTCATGCTGAATGATCAACACCGTATCTATGCGCGGCGCATCCGGCGGCGGAAAGGACACGCGGTTGGAATCGAAATTCCAGGCTTGCACAACGTTGCCGGAAGACGTGAATTTAAAATAACCTTCGACGCTTTCGCCCCGATAACCGCGCAGCAATCGTTCGCTGAGTCCGGCCATTACACCATAGCCCAAGGCCTGTCCGCCGCTGCGAGCACGAGCCAGAGAATCGTAGCGGGAATAATACTGGCGGGTTTCGTGTATTTCCACGTTGGGCGGAAGTCGGTAGGAACGCAGCAGCGAATCCAAACGCGGCGTGATGGGAGCCAATTTGAGCACCCGACCCGAGGGATAAAGCTGCAGCATATCGTTCTCATCAAATCCGTCGTTGAGCACATCCGTGATGAGAATGCGATCCACGGTCTCGCTGCCGAGCATGAGTTCATCCCGCAAAACGGCAAGTTCTATGCGGTCATTGACATTTTTCAGAGTAATCAGCCGGAATTCCACATCTTCCGCCCACGCGGCGGACATTGCAGAAAATAGAACGATGAAGACAATCAATATTCGCTTCATGGATTGGACTCCAGAAGCTGCCGGTAGCGTTTCATCATTTCCCAATTTCCTTTCGCGCGATAGGCATCTTCGAGAATGCGGTAGGCGGCGCGCTGCTGCTCGGTTGTAAGCGGATACTGTAAAGCCTTCGTTGCGTGCTCGATGGCTGAATCGAGATCATTGGCCGCGATGCGGGCGATTTCCACAAATCCCGCTCCCTGCCCGCTCCAATTGATTTTCGTGGCTTGTAAAAAGTAGCTAAGACACGTCCGTTTATCTCTCTCCTGCTCGAGCATTTGCGCATACGCGAACAGCATCTTGCCATAGTTTTCGCGATACTCCGGCGGCGCTTCGGGCTGAGATTCGATCAGGGCTTTCATGCGAGCCAGACCGTCGGTGCGGGTGCCATGCTGGAATTCGAGCAGCGCGAGCCGGTAAGAGAGTTCATCTTTCACCCGCTGCGTGCGGGCCACGGACTGACCTCCAAGATAAGCCTGCCGCGCATCGTTCCACCGTTGTTCGTTTTCGGCGGCGTAAGCCGCATCGCGATATTCAACCGTTGCGATACCGCCGTCGTCCCACAGCACCCATTCGATCGTGCGGCGGATTTCAGCCGCTTCTACACTGTCGGCATAAACAAGAGCCTGTTGAAAACGTTCCAGAGCGAGCCGATCCTGATAGGTGCGGAGGAAAGCTTCACCGGCAAACGTGCGGTAACGATTGGGAATTTTAGCCGAATCTGCGCTCACCAACATGCTGATGCGGATGGCTTGCTCAAAGCCGTTAACCGCTTTTTCGTATTGACCGCCCTGCAGACAGGCATAGCCATAGTTAAACCAGAGGCGATCCTCGCCCTGCCGTTTATTGAGGATTTCCCGATAAAGGGCTATAGATTTATTCCACTCTTTCAAGCGGTCATAGGTGGCGGCCAGCCAGAGTTCCGCTTCGAAAAAGCCGGGAGACAGTTCGAGAGCGCGTTCGAATTCCTTGGCCGCGCGGCGCAGCGCGGCTTCCGCCCGTTTGCGCGTCTCAAGTTCACCGGAAGTCAGAGAGCTATCGCCGAAATTCTGTTTGAAAAAACCAATGACACCGCCGGGTTTCCGCAGCGTCGTGTCAGCTCCCGTACGGCGGAGCGAATCGGCTTCCGCGAGAAAGACTTCACCCGCGCGAAAATCTTCCTGCCCGTTGGCGAATTCTTTTTGGGCACGGTCCTCGTCGTGTTTCTCGCCGAAGAGAGCTTTGGAAAGCGAATCCGCTTCTTTTTGGGTGAGCGAATCCAGACCCGCGGGCGGAGGGGTCTTAGCGGCCAATCCAACCGCTGATAAAGCGAGACAAACAAATACTGCTATGGTAAATCGGGGCATGTGAACTGAGGAATGATAAAGTAATGCCTTGGGTGGTTCTTGCTTAATTGGTTCGACCCCCCTTCTATTCCCCCCTTTTTCAAGGGGGGAAGGCCGTTGCAAAGGAGGTATGCTTTATCGCTGCATGCTCGCTATTTCGCTCGGATTTTTATCCTCCCCCCTTAGCATAAGGGGGGACAGTGGGGGGTATCGGGCTGTTGCTCTGTCGAATAAATCACTTGGTATAGATCGGCAAGCACACTGTCCAAATTTGTCAGTATATCGCTGTTTTTATATCGCCGGATATGCAATCCTTGTGCGCGAAGGAACTCTTCGCGAGATGCGTCATAGTGGATTGCATCTTCCGTAGTATGAGTGTCGCCATCAACTTCGATTACTAATCCGAGATCGGGAGAATAAAAATCTACTATAAACGGTCCGACGGGTACCTGCCGTCGAAATTTGGCGGCTGCATGATAATTGCGAAGTGCGCGCCAGAGCTTTTTCTCGGCGACAGTTGAACTCCGACGAAGATCACGAGCACGTTGCCGCGTTTTATCAGATACGGGATTACGTTTTAGAGTTCGCATTCGATCACCCCCCTTCTATTCCCCCCTTTTTTAAAGGGGGGAAGGC
>RPQS01000107.1 GCA_003818605.1 Candidatus Zhuqueibacterota bacterium
GGACTGGGCAGCCGCCGACTGCTCGACTGCACGCTCTACGTAACCCTTGAGCCCTGTGCCATGTGTGCCGGGGCCATTGTGCTTTCGAGAGTACCGACGGTGGTTTACGGAACGGCCGACCCCAAGGCCGGAGCCGTGGAAACGCTGTATCAATTGCTTTCCGATGCGCGCCTGAATCACACGTGCGCGGTGGTCCGGGGAGTGCTGGCCGACAAGTGCGCGGCGATTCTCTCCGACTTTTTTTTGTCTCTGAGACAACAGAAGAAAAATGGGCAGTAAGACTTCACAGATAGCCGAAAAGATCCGCGAACGCTTAAGCGAGCGCGCCATGGCCGGTGTGCCGCAATGGCTGGTTCCGGTGCTGCCCGCCGCGCGCGAAAACGCGAGCGCGCTTTTAATCGGCACATTGCTCGGCAAGCTGCCCGGCGAAGACACAACCGCTTTAGTGCGCACGATTCTTTCCGAACAGAATACGGACGGATCGTGGTCTTCCGTGCGGAACGAAGCGGGAGATCTTTCCCTCACTTTAGAAGTTGTGGAGGCGCTGAGTTCCTGCGGCGATGCCGCGGCCCGCACCGCCCTCGGAAGAGCGGTCAGTTGGCTGGAAGCTCATCACCGCCGCTCGGGACTTCGCGAAGATACGCTGATTCTATTAGGCGCGCTGACGGATATTCCCTTAGGCACGTTCCGCCGCATGATGATTCCGGCCGCCCGTTTGCTGATGCTGACGCGGGCTGTCCGTAATACGAAGCCCGTTAAAGGTTCGGTTATTCCATACGCTCTTTCGATTTTAAGCCGTGATAAATCCGCGGCGGCATCCCGTGTACGCGAACTCTTGGAGATTCAACTTCCCGACGGAAGTTGGCGGGGCAGCGTACGCGAAACGGTTTTTGCGATGGCGGCGCTCCGGCACGCCTCGCTGCCGATGGCCGATACGGCTTTTGAACGCGGCTGGAGATTCTTGCGCGGCCTGCAAGTGTGGAACGGCGACTGCCTTGTGCAGAATCCGTGCGATCTTTCCAGTCTCATGCATGCCACGTGCTGCCGCACGCTGCTGAGTACGGGCGGCGATGAAGACACGGCCGCAGGCTGCACGCTCACGCTGCTGCATCAAGCACGCGCCAGCGGCGGTTGGTCTCCGGGCGGAAATCTGCAAACCGATTTGCTCACAACCTCTCTGGTTTTGGACGCACTGAGTTTTGCCGGAGACGTTCCGGTGGAAACCACGTGGGCAAGGCGGCGCGCGGTGATGTTTTTGATTCGCACGCAAAATGCCGACGGCGGCTGGCCGCTTTATCCCGATTGGCGGAGCGGGCTGCGGGGCAGTCTCGGTTATCGCGGACACGTGCAGAATCGCGTGAGCCGCACGGACGTAACCGCGGCGGCGGTGCAGGCGCTCGCGTATGCGGGAGTCCACGAACGCGGACAAGAGGCGGCCGTTGTACGCGGCGCGAGTTTCTTGGTTCAGCACGAGCACAACGGAGTATGGCAGAGCGACGTCGTTCACTCGCCGACCTATACGACGGCGCGCGTGTTGGAAGCATTAACCGCGGCGGGCGCTGAGCGGGGCGGATCGGCTGTTCTGCGGGCAATCAATTCGCTGCGGGAAAAACAAAATTTTGACGGCGGTTGGGGCGAACAAAAAGGTTTTCCATCCACACCGCAGCATACCGCCTGGGTCTTGCGCGCACTAACCGGCGCCCCCGGCGTTTCCTCTGAAGTCCTGAATCGCGGACGGGATTATCTGGAAGCAAATCTGGATCGCTCGGAGTTGCTCTGGACCAGCAATTCGCCTGCGCTGCCTTTGCCTTTCGACGGTACTGTGGTGTCGGTAAACGATCTGATTACTTTATGGGCTTTGGAAGCCTTGGTGCCGGTTGGTGTACCAACCCGAATGCGCGCCGCCGGACCTTCGCGGTCGCGGTCGCTCTTTCACCGCAGCCGGTAACCGTCCGTGAACAATCTCTATTTCTATTGTCCGGATGACAATCATCCCATCGGCGGCATCAAGATACTCTACCGCCACGTGGATGTTCTGAACCGCAACGGATTTCAGGCGGCGGTTGTTCACGATAAAAAGGGATTCCGCTGCACGTGGTTCGAAAACGAGACACGGGTCGAATACCGTAAAAATATCCATCCGGACGCTTTCGATTTCACGGTGATTCCGGAAATTTACGGGCCGCGATTGGCCGAGATTTTCCCCGGCGGGAAGAAAGTCATATTCAATCAGAACGCCTATCTGACGTTTAAAGGATATTCGCTGGAAACGGGGGAACAGACAACCGCCTATCGCGATCCGTCGGTGGTGGCGGTGATGGTGGTATCGGAGGACAGCCGCGATTATCTTTCGTTTGTGTTCCCGGAATTAAAAGTGTTTCGCGTTCACAATTCGGTGGACTCGGACAAATTCCGGTTCCGCGAACTCCGTTACAAAAAGCGGCGGATTGCCTTCATGATGCGCAAGCACGCGGACGACGCACGGCAGATTCTGAACATTCTCAAGTTTCGCGGCGCGCTGGCCAATTGGGAATTGGCCCCTATCGAAGGCAAGACCGAGAGCGAAGTGGCGGAGATTCTCGAAAACACGATGGTGTTTTTGAGCTTCGGTTATCCGGAAGGCTGTCCGGCTCCGCCCATCGAAGCGATGTTATGCGGCAATTTGGTCGCAGGCTATCACGGCATGGGGGGACGCGAATATTTTCTGCCGGAATTTAGCTGGCCGGTGGAAGCGGGAGACATTATCGGCTTCGTGCGCGCCACGGAAGAAGTGCTGCGTGGAATTGATCTAGTGCCGGAAGACATGGCCGTTAAAGCGCACGCCGCGCGGGATTTTGTCTGCCGCGAATATTCCATAGAGCGCGAAAAAAACGACATTCTGAAGTTTTGGGACGAGACGATGTTTGAGCAGGGGCACGACGCTATCTCCGAGGAGATGTAATCCGGCGGGCGGGTTGATCCGAACATGCCGCATACTTCCAGAAAACGCTCGAAAAAATCCGGTTTGCCGCCGGGAACTCCGGTCTACGTAGGCGAACGCAAGCACGAACGCACGCAGATCGCCGCGATCCTCTTTAATGAGGAGCACGTTGCGGAAAAGGCCGTGCAGAATGTGGAGGAGTTGTCTGCGCTGAAGGGACAGGCGGGGCTGTTGTGGGTGAATCTGGATGGCTTGACGGACGTGCCGCTGCTGGAAAGTATCGGCAAACTTTTCGAACTGCATCCGCTGGTTCTGGAAGACATCGTTAACACGGAACAGCGTCCCAAGTTCGAGGATTACGGCAGCCACGCGTATATTGTGCTCAAGCAGCTCATGTACGACGCCGCCGCGAAACAAGTGATTGAAGAGCAGATCAGCGTGGTGGTGGGATCGGACTTTCTTTTGTCCTTCGGCGAACGCGAAGGAGACGTGTTCGATCCGGTGCGCGAGCGGATTCGCTTCGGCAAGGGTCGCATCCGCCGCATGGGGCCGGACTATCTGGGCTATTCGCTGCTCGATGCGGTCGTGGACAACTACTTTGTCGTGCTGGAATATTTTGGGGAGCAGATCGAGGATTTGGAAGACCGGATTCTCGACAAAGCCACACAAACGCTGATGCATGACGTGTACCGGCTGCGGCGCGAACTCTTAAATCTGCGCCGGGCGGTGTGGCCGCTCCGGGAAGTGATTGCGGCTCTCGAACGCGGCGAGACTCCGCTGTTCCAATCCGAAACGGCGGTTTACCTGCGCGACGTGTACGATCACACCGTGCAGATGATGGACACGATCGAATCGTACCGCGACATTTTGACGAGCATGCTGGACGTCTATCTGTCAGCGGTGAGCTACCGGATGAACGTGGTGATGAAGGTGCTCACAGTGATTTCCACGATCTTTCTGCCGCTCACGTTTCTGGCCGGGGTGTGGGGAATGAATTTCAAGCACATGCCGGAAACGAAATGGATTTGGGGATATCCGCTGGCTCTGGCCTTGATGTTCGGCATCGGCGCGTGGATGCTGTGGTTCTTCAAAAAGCGGAAGTGGATGTAAAGTTTTTTTCCGGTGGTGACTCTCCAGAGTCACACCTCCGCGACTTACGGACAGGACGGGGGCCTCTGGAAATGCCCCACGGGGTGAAATTTGGTTTGAATCGAAGATGAAGCATACGATTGTTATCAACAGTGAATTTTTCGGCAAGGGGGACGACGAACTCGGCGCGAAGCTGATGGGTTCGTTTCTGCGCACGCTGCTGACTTCCGAAACCAAGCCCGACAAAATTGTGTTCTACAACAGCGGGGTCAAGCTGCTGGCGGAAGGATCTGTTATGCTCGACGTGCTGAATGATCTGAACAAATCCGGCGTGCAGCTTGTGGCCTGCGGAACCTGCGTGGGATTTTTCAAGCTGGATGACAAAGTCGCCCGCGACCGCGTGAGCAACATGCAGGAGATCGTCGGCGTTCTCATGAACAGCGGCAGTGTGGTAACGGTGTAGGATTGGCCGCTTAAAAATTTTCCAAACATTGATCGGTGTCCGCAATCCAACACGGGAGGTTGGCATGAATTGGGCAGTGATACTGATTTTGAGTGCCTTGGGTGTGCTGACGGGCCTCATCACCATGCAAGGATGGATTGACGGCATGGAATGGCCGTTGGCGATTCTGACGTGGCTTCTGATGGCCGTTGTGCTGGGCAGGTTCGCGACCAAGAAAGTATTTCTGCACGGCTTTTTAACCGGAATCATCAGCAGTTTGATCGGTTCGGTGATGGTCTACTTTTTCTTCGATACGTATGTAGCCAACAGCAGCCGCATGGCCGAAGCCATATCGAAAGCTCCTGAAGGTTTCGATATGCGCAGCATCATGTTGTGGACAGCACCGATCAACGCGGCCCTCGGCGGTGTACTCGTGGGACTCTTGGCTATGCTTGGAGCGAAGATTTTCGGAACGAAACCTGCTCCGGTTGCTCCGGTGGTAATTCTTCCGCCGGAAGAGAAGGATCAAACGCAGCCGTAGTTTGTGTTGCGTCTGATTTCAGCTTTCCGATTTAAGCTTTCAGTTTTTCTTCGGTGAGGTGGCAGAGTGGTCGAATGCGGCGGCCTCGAAAGCCGTTGTACCGCTTGTCGGTACCGGGGGTTCGAATCCCTCCCTCACCGCCAACTTCGCACAAGTGCTTGATTATAGTGCTTGTGCGTTTTGTATTTTTGGGCGATGTGCCAACTTCCAGAGGGTAAGGTTAAGGCAAATCCAACCCAACAGGTTTTTCACTATGAAACGACCACATGTACCCAGCGTGCGTTCACGCACCTATCCCAGCGGCGAAAAAGTCTATTTCGTAGACTACTTCGACTTCGATAAGAACAAGCGCATGCGTGAAGTTGTTGGTGTACGAAAGGCTGAGGCAGACAAACGAGCTGCAGAAATCTACCAGCGACACAAAGATCAATACCTCGGTGTCGCAGAACCGACGGTCAACGACATTTCGCTTGTCGACCTGATTGAGTCGTATTTTCGCAGTAAAGAGGGTCGTGTTGCGCCAGCAACCATCAAACGCTATCGGCATCATGTTGCACATCTGATTGCATTTTTAGACAAGAACTTTCCCAAGGTTAAGAATGTTCGGGTGATTAGGAAAGTCTACATCGAAGAATTACTGAACGCACTGCGTACTCATGGGATGGAACCAAAAACCCTCAATGCCCAACTGCAGTTTACAAAAGCGATCTTCAATTTCGCGGAACAGGAGGGCTTCTTACTCGAGAATCCAGTGAAGCGAATCAAACCGTTCCGCGAGACCAAGCAAGCGCAAGCCGTTCCTTTCTAGACCAAGGAGGAAGTCAACGCAATCCTCGCAGAAGTGAAACCAACTTGGCGTGATGCCTTCGAATTCCTGTATCACACAGGACTCCGCAAAGGTGAACTGTCGAATCTGACGTGGGATGATGTGGATATTGATCACGACCAGCCTTCAATTGCCATTCAGGCAAAGGAAGATTGGGCAACAAAACCTTGAAACGACGCATCGTTCCGTTGAATTCGCGTGCTGTTGAAATAATTAGGCGTCAGAGCCACAGCAAGAAACACAACTATGTGTTCAAAGCACCCGAAGGTGGACAGATTCACCCGGACAAGATTTATCGCGAGTTGAAACGTGCGCTACAGGTGCTGAATCTCGATGGCGATGTCCACCAATGGCGCCACACTTTTGCGTCCCATTTGGTGATGAGCGGAGTAGATATTGCGACTGTCTCGAAGTTGTTAGGACATCATTCCATCGAGATGACCATGAAATACTCGCATCTTGCACCGGATCATCTTCAAGCAGCTGTTAACCAGCTAACGACGACCTTCAAGGAAATTTCAAGCGAAGAGTAAACATTGTAGCATCAAATGGAAGGCGACTCGGGTGTAATCCTGATGCCGCCTTTTTTTGCGCACTTATCAGACCACGCAGAATGATGAAATCATCAACTATCTTCTTATTCCCGAATCTGGCATAAGATCATAGACGATTGTCTACAGCCCTGCATTGCGCGGGGCTTCTTCATGTTCAACCCTTAAGGAGACAAATCTTGAAGTGCAAAGTGTTAACACTCGGAAGGTCGGCTCGTGAAGTTGAGCTGCCGGAAGGTTCAACTGTGTCGGATGCGATTACCGCGGCCGGTGCGCCGAAAGACAACGCCTACACCCGGCATCTGAACGGCGTGCCTTGCTTCGACAGTGATGTCGTTGTCGAAGGAGCCGTCCTCACGCTCGTTCCGCAAGTGAAAGGCGGAGGTTGGTAGGCAGCATTCCTGACTGTCTACTGCAATGAGGAGAGCCCTGATCCGTTTCGATTGGGGCTCTTCTTCCTCCGGAGGAAATCAACATGATCGAAAGAATTCAGGATCTGGTGCAGTTCTACGCACAGAAGTATCACGTCCCGATTGCACTGCAGACGGAGAACTGGCAGCTTGAAAGCTGGGATCGCAATGGTGTGGTGGTGGCAATGCCGCTTAAAACAATCGCGGGTGACACCACCAACTTGGGCGCCTATTCTGGCAAAGTGGTTCTGATCGTGAATACAGCAAGCAAGTGCGGGTTTACGCCGCAGTATGCTGGTCTCGAAAAGCTATACGAACAATACAAAGACAGCGGTTTCGTGATCATCGGTTTTCCTGCCAACAACTTCCTGCGGCAGGAACCCGGCACTGATTCGGAGATTTTAAGCTTTTGTCAAAGCAACTACGGCGTAACTTTTCCGATGATGTCTAAGATCAGTGTGAAGGGCAAGGACCAGCATCCGCTGTACACCTATCTGACCAAAGACTCGCCCCAGCCCGGAACGATCACTTGGAACTTCAATAAGTTTCTGCTGGATCGTCAGGGGAATGTTGTGGCCCGGTATAATTCTAAGGTGAAGCCTGATGACAAGGAGCTTGTTGCGGAGATAGAAAAATTATTGGCAAAATAGTTTTTTATTTTACATGTTCCCTGACGCCTGAGATGTGCGAAAGCGGTTCAGCGTGCGAAAGTCGGGACGCTGACGGCCGGACAACCACATATAATGCACGTTCTCCCGCAACGCCTTCGCGATCCGCCGCGAGGAGCGCACTCCATCCAGATAGGCGTAGAGCATACCTTCAACAGCATGCGCGGATGATAACAGCTGGCCCCGCCGCCCTTATAGACGAAAGCAACGCGTCCAGATCCATGCGGTTCACAACCTCGTTGGCCACCCGCACCGCATGACTCGAAAGAATCCACTCTTCCCAAGACGATGGCAGCATCGTGGTCTGATGCTGCCGGTACGATAAAAACACCGGCTCCGACGAGACACCTTGGGCATCGGGACCTCCTCACATGGATACTGCCCAAAGATACCTCACCGACACCATGAAAGAAAGGGGCCGACCCTACTTATAGGACAGCCCCGTTGTTTTTATGTAGCGCGTACGGGACTCGAACCCGTCCTACCAGCGAGAGATGTTGGATATTGAAATCTTGCAGATTCTTGTATTAACTCGCTATTCGAATCACGTGCCACCAAGTGTGGCAAACCAAGTTCGTGCAAGCGTCACCAAGCGAAGTCGAGCGACGGCCAGTGTCATGACCTGCGTTACTGGCTTGCGGATGAGAGCAGTCACATTACCGGCAGATTGGTAAGAAGAGTGTTCACGCTGAAAATGAGCTTCATTAAATGAAGAGCGTCGTATCGGCCCAAGCGTCAGGCCAATTGTCCTTACCGGATCCAAATAAAAAGCGATGGATACGCGACGTGATTTTTCGGATGATCCGGGAAACTTGTCCAGATTTGCTTCGCCAATTCTTTGTCATCATGTTCCTTGTTTCCTTTCGAATTATTCACATGTAATCATTCAATTCCTTGACTTGCCTCATCTGCATTCCGGCGAAAACGATACCCGAGCGTTCTGACGGTCTCAATGTATTCGCCATAAGCTCCGAGCTTGTTTCGGAGCCGGACGATATGCACATCCACGGAACGCATGGTGACCGGAGCGAAATCGCCGCGCACCAAGTTTACTAATTGCTTGCGTGAAAAAATCCATCCGGGTTTGCGTGCCAGAGCAAGAAGAATTTTAAATTCCGTAGCCGTCAGGTCAACCAAATGGGATCCAATCCTTACTTCGTGCTGCACTGGATGAATCATCAATTCCCGTATTCCGATGATTTCGCCGCCCGCTTCTCGTTCCACCCGCTGTTTCCGCAAAATGTTTTTAATGCGAGCGATTAATATGCGTGGACTGAACGGCTTGATTATATAGTCATCCGCACCGCTTTCCAGTCCGACGACCACATCCACGTCTTCCGCTTTCGCGGTGATCATGACGATTCGTATATGAGACGCCTCGGGCTGCTGCTTGATTTGTCGGCATACCTCCAATCCATCCATTCCGGGCAGCATCAGATCGAGCAGAACCAAATCCGGCATAGTTGTCTTTACGGATTCCAAGGCTTGTTCGCCCGTCTCCGCCAGAATGACTTGATAGCCTTCTCGCACCAGATTGTAGCGAAGCATCTCCCGAATATCCTCTTCGTCATCCACGATGAGAATTAGCGCTTTGGAAAAAGAACCTTTGTGCAGGGTGGCAATACTGTTTGTGATCTGCTGCAAGTTCACGGGTTGATCCTCGATTCGAACATGCCCGTTGCGCAAAATAACGTCGGGACTCATTTGTGAAACACCACAACTTTACAGCGGCCGCCCACCGCAGCCACAACGTTCAGGAACCGGAATTCCATTTGTGTTCCGTCTTCCGGTTTCTCCGCCACAACGATCACGTTCCGGTATAGGGTCATCCCTGTGAAAACCGTTGTCGTATCGCGCACCTCTGTTCGGACGAAGCGCAGTTTTCGGGCACCGAGGTCATCGAGCTTGCGTCGAATCGCCACGCGCGAATCGGTGGTGTTCATCAGCCAGGCATGTTCCCACGGCATTGCCGCTTTCAGACTGTCCGGCATTCGGGCGAAGATCACATCGCGGAATTCCTGCTCTGTGACTAATAATTTCTGAAGCCCTTCGCTGCTGCTGTCGTTCAACGCCTTGACGGTCGCTCTGCCCAACGCATCCAGCGAGGTGAATCCGCCCGCCAGCAGACTGCTGTCGGCACTCAGTGGATCAGTACCGTCGTTTGGCCTGATTCGACTCTCCGAACACGATATCATCAAGAGACCGATTACGATTAGAAAGAGCATCTCCCTCAGACTATGCGCGAGAAATTCCGGATTCTCTTTAGCACCTTGTGTCAGTTTGCTTGTTTTTATCATACGAAATCGTTGCCTCGCGCATAGTCTAAGGGAGCATGAACCGAAGAACACCGGGCCGCGTGAACCCTCGCCGTAGCTCCTTAACGCGACCCAGTGTATATCTAAAAGCCGTTAATCCTCGTAGAAGAGCGGGAATGCCGTCCAACCTTCCATCCAGTTATCATTCGGTCCGCTGAAGGCGCCGATGTACGGTACATACTGGATTCCAGGCGGCAGTGAGCCGGCCGGAGCCGCATTCGCCGCATTCAAACAAGGCGAACCAGCCTGCGGACGAGGATCATAACCTGCTGCGCTGGTATTGGCGGTCGGATTAATCAACATGGGATCGGCAATACGGGTGGTGGTGTTAAAGCCTGTGAAGCCGCACCCGCGATAATTTGCGATATTTTGCGTCCAACCGGTCGGTGCGCACATGTGAGTGTTGTTTACGCACATCTTGCGCGTAGAACGACAGTTGATCGTATCCCATTCCGCATCCTCCACCCAGAAGTGCCCGTCACCAATTCCGGCCGGAGTACTGGGGTCAATCGTCTCGGTAGCTGTCGGGCCGTCATTCCAGAAGAGACTATTGTCAATCACGGAGTTGCCGTTCAGCGTACGAGTCCAGTAGTTGCCGTCCACATTCTGCGACGCCTGCCAGGCGGTGGAGCTGTCGTCGAGATCCACACCACCGAGACGGCCGAGAGTGACGACAAAATTGTGAATGTTGAACAGAGTGCCGCGACGCAGCAACATTGTACAACCGGTATTGCCTGTCGGGGTCAGATCCTTAGCGTGTATTATCGTGAAGTTCGCCAAGCGGGGATTCGAGCGCGGCAGATAATCGTAGCCGTTCTCGTAATTGTCCGCTTCAATGCAGTGGTCGGATTCCGGACCGCGGTTCTGGACCACCACGAACTGTGCCGCACCGGTCCATCCGTCCGTCCAGTCAAAGCCGTCATCACCCGTGCTGTGGCAGACGATGTGATCGCAATTCAACGTGCCGCCAAAGAACTCGATTTGATCGTCTTTGCTGCACGCGGACTGGACATACTGCATAACCGTGCCGCGACCTACGCCGTACATGGCGAAGCCGTTCAGCTCGTTCGTCGTGGTGAAGCGGAAGCCGGAATGCTCCAAACGGACATAGCGATAAACGCCGCTGCTTTCGTTGTCATATAGAGTATCCGGACGTCCCCCCGGGCCGGTATCGCCCTCGCCGTTCGGGACAACCGGATAGCTGCCCGATCCGTTAGTGCGGTTGTTGTGCGCATGGCCCAGGATAGTCACGCCGCCCCAATCGCCGCTGCGACGCTGGCCGATTGGACGATTGCTGCAACCAACGATCGGCAGATACTGCTCGCCGTTCATGAAGCACTGGCCGCCGGTGCTGATTACGATCATGCCGAGGGTCGGATAGTTGCCGACAAACGTCGTCCCTTTCTCAATCGTCAGCGTTGCGCCGCTATCCACCCAGACATACGATGTCAGTTGATACACATTGTCGTTCGTCCACACTTCATTCACCCCGCCGCTGATATGGCCCGACTTCGACACCCACGCAAAGGCCTGCCATTGCACATTTAGCGTCGTGGTGGCTCCGTCCAGAATCGTGACGTCATATTCGAGTACCGGGCGGTATTGAAGGTATACGTATACCGTGTACGTTCCCACGCGTAAATCGCTAATTGAATACGTGCCGTTCGTCAGTGTTTGAGCGTGAAACGTAATCGTGGTGTCGCTCTGCAGATAACCGGAAACCCATACACCCGCTGCGGCTGTGCCGTTCGTGTCCGTAATCGTTCCGCTCAGGTATCCGGTAGGGATGTTGGCCGTTACGGCATAGAAATATTTCGTTCCTGCCGCGGCTTCCGAATAAGCATTGCCTGGCCATTCCGAAACGTGCGGAAAGCTTAGGCTCACGTTAGGATTCGTGTCTTTGTAAATATTATAGGTCGCAGCTCCCGGAACGGCATTCCATTTAAGGCTGATATTCGTCCCGTCCGTCCATACTACGAGCCCCTCCGGTGCGCTGACTTGCCCAAATGTGGTGCCTGTCAGTGTACACAGGAATACCAGAAACAGCATACTCCAAACTCGATTTCTTGTAATCATGGGTCATCTCCCTTTCGATTTTTTAGTCATCAACGGCTCAAAACCTGACAAAACGGTTCTCGTTTGAGATCCAAATTCAATCCTAATCTACTCCAGGCACTTTACAAACGCGTTAGGGGAACATTTCCGATTTGTCAAATCCGTGAAATACTACTCAGAGAGTATAGCTGAATCCCATGGATAACGTCCTGCCAAGCTTGTACTTCTGAATGATATAGCCGCGCGATTGGTATTCGACCGAAGAATTCAGGAGGTTTGTCCCTTGAACTTTCACTAACCAATGGGAATCCAATTTCTGCATGCAGGTCAAGTCCAACTTGTCAAAAGGCATTTCATACGTATCATCAAGCCCGAGGGCGCCGACAGCGCTGATTCGCTTGCCGAAGGTGTTATACATCAGCCGAACGCTGCTGCCCCACTTCGGCTGATCGAAGGCCAAAGTGCCGTTAACTACATAGGGCGACTGTTCGATCAGCGGCCGGTGCTCGTTGGTTAAAACGTATTGACCCTCGCCGGTCAAATCAACTCTCGATGACACCAAAGACACATTGCCTATCAATGAAAAGCAGGAGATCCAGTTTCCCACACGGGGAACCAACATTGCGAGCGACTTGCGAAACTCCAGTTCAACGCCCAGATTATGTGCTCTTGCGAAATTCTCCGGAATCGTGGTCAATTGCGCGCTTCCGCCGTTTGTGAGTACCCATTCAATCGGATCACGAATATCTTTGTAAAACATGCCGAACGAAAGGTTCTCACCTACAGACGGGTAATAGTCCGAGCGGAGGTCGAGGTTGGTGATTTTAGAATGCTTGATTTCCGGATTGCCTTGCCGCTCCCGGCCTTGGATAAACTCGGCATCGGTCGTCGGAACAATTTCCGCATAATCCGGATTGGCGATCGTCATACTCGCCGCCGCGCGAATATTCAATTTCTCACCGGCTTTGTAGGTGACATTAAGCGACGGGAGAATGTCCGTGTGCTTGGGTCCGCCTTTGCTGATTTCGGCGCTCGTACTTCCGAGGTAGGGAAACGTCTCGTAATGTTGATCCGTGTCCTCGACGCGGACTCCACCGATCACGCGCCATCGGTTTCCCAACAGCATATCGCCCATGGCATAAGCCGCCGCCGCCGTCATGTCCGCATTATAGGAGTCCAAATTATTTCGCTGAATATCCAGTCGAAAATTCCGACGGACACTTTCCTCCGAGAAGATGGCTTCCGGGGGCAAAGACCGATCCATCTGGGGCAGATCGGGATCGGTGACATCCATGAAGTAAAAAATATTGGTGGGAAAAGCGCGGTCCAAGCTGCGGTACGCCGCGCCAAATTTAATCCGCGAACTGGGCGCCTTCAACATATCCAGGGGCAGCGTCCAATCCAGCATGCCTTCGTATACGTCGTCTCGCATTTTTGCATAGCGCCGGATGCCGCTGGCGCCATAGAACAAGACTTGATAGATTTCACTCCCCTGATCCAGAACGTAGGATAGATCTCTCCGGTCGGGCTGGTCATAACCACCCCGCGAATATGCTCCCGTCCACTCGATGCGCGATCCCCAGAGTTCGGGCAAATCGTGCGCGCCCTTCATTTGACTGGTCAGCAGCGAACGTTCCGTCCAGGTCAAACGATAATTCCGATACGTGATGGTCTCAATCGTGCCGTTCGCCACCCGCGCTTCATCGTCCGCGCTGCGCGTGTAAAGGCTTTTCAGACTCAGTTTGTGATTAGCTTCGAGCCGCAGATTCAGATCGAGTATTCCGCCCCAGCCAACGGAGTGCACAGACCGATCCACCTGTAAATCCTGCCGCATATCATAGCGGGATGTTCCGTCGGATTGCTGCTGCAGCGTGTA
>RPQS01000108.1 GCA_003818605.1 Candidatus Zhuqueibacterota bacterium
ACAATCAGACAGTACCACGGCATCAGCGGCTTTCTGAAACGCTCAGAGAGCGCGTATGATACGTTCGGAGCCGGCCACGCAAGCACGTCCATCTCCGCCGCGCTCGGCATGGTGGCGGCTCGTGAACTCACAGGCGCAAAATACAGCGTGGTGGCGGTGATCGGCGATGGCGGCATGACGGGCGGTTTGGCTTATGAGGCTCTCAACAATGCGGGAGCCTCCGGCCGCAACATCACGGTGATTCTGAACGACAACGGCATGTCTATCTCGCCCAATGTGGGAGCGGTAGCGAAGTTCCTTTTGAAATTGGAACGCAATCCGCGCATGTCCAAGCTCAAGGACAAGATTTGGACGATGTTGGGCGAACCCTCCGGGCACCGCACACGCTTACAGAAGCTGGCCGGCAAGCTTGAAGGTTCTCTGAAAACATTACTTGCACCCAGCATGCTTTTCGAGGATTTGGGATTTCAATATTTCGGGCCTTTCGATGGACATAATCTGAATGAGTTGATTGATGTGCTGACGAATGTGCGGGACAATCACCGCCATCCCGCATTAATTCACGTGGTCACGGTGAAGGGCAAGGGCTTCGAGTGCTCGGAAGCCGATCCCGTAAAATATCACGGAATCAAAGGGCTGACGATTCCTTCGAAAATCGAACCGAAAATTCCGCTGGCTATTAATGAACAACCCACGCTGCCGTATACGGATATTTTCGGAGAGGCGATGCTGGACGAAACGGCGCGCGATCCCGAAGTAGTAGCCGTCACAGCGGCGATGAAAGAAGGGACAGGCTTGGTTAAATACAGCCTGGCCTATCCCGACAACTTTTTCGACGTCGGCATTGCCGAAGGCCACGCGGTGACGTTTTCCGCGGGTATGGCGGTCGAAGGTTTGCGGCCTGTCGTAGCGATTTACTCGACATTCATGCAGCGAGCCTACGATCACATTCTGCACGACTGCGCGATGCAGAAGCTGCCCGTGGTATTTTGTTTGGATCGCGCGGGTTTGGTGGGTGAAGACGGCCCCACGCATCACGGCTGTTTTGATCTGACGTATCTTTCTTCCATTCCCAATTTAGTGGTAGCCGCGCCGCGTTCGGGTGAGGAATTGCGCGATCTTCTGCGTACGGCCTTGGAATATGAAGACGGGCCGTTTGCGATTCGCTATCCGCGCGATAAGGCTCCCGATGCCATAGACTGGGAGCGCAAGCCGGAAATAATTCCTGTGGGCGGTTGGGAAGTGCTGCGCGAGGGACGACGCGTGCTCGTGCTGACTGTCGGCACGATGGTGGAAGCGGCGCGGCGCGTAATAGCCAGTGAGGAATTGAACGTCACACTCGTGAATTGCCGTTATGTCAAACCGATGGATGAAAATCTGCTGGCCGATCTGCTCTCCCGCCATGAAAGTGTATTGACCATTGAAGAGAATACAATTTCGGGCGGATTCGGTTCGCAGGTTGCATTGTTCATGAAAGAGCACGGGGCTAAGCTGCCCTTTGCAGCGTTGGCAATTCCCGATCAGTTTATCGAACACGGGTCGCGGGAGAAATTGTTGGAGTTATGCGGCCTTTCCGATGCACAGTTAGCGGACGTCATTCGCGGCATGCTGCGCGGCGAAATGCCCGTGAACGGCCACTCGGTAGAAGCGGCTTTAGTGCATGAGGCGCATAAGGCGCAGTGGGGGCCTCATCAGCGAGGGAATGTGTGAGAGTCTTTATTGATCCGCGCGCGGGATTTTGCGGCGGTGTACGCCGCGTTGTGAAAATGGCCGAGCGGCAGATGGTCGAAACGGGAGAGCCGCTGGTCAGTCTGGGTGACGTGATTCACAATGAAGCCGAGATCGGCCGGTTAAAAACTCTCGGACTCAGCGGAATCGGGCACGAAGTACTCGAAGGAAACGGTTCTGTTGTTCATCGGCTGCTGATTCGCGCGCACGGCGAACCGCCGGAAACTTACTGTAAAGCGGAAAAGCTGGGGATTGAAATTATTGACGGGACATGTCCGGTGGTGACGCGGTCGCAGGAAATTGCCCGCGCGCATTATCTGGCGGGCGAGCAGGTGGCGATTGTCGGCAAGCCGTATCATCCGGAAACCATCGGTATTCGCGGACATTGCGATAATCACGCATTGATTATTTTCGAGCAGGCTGACGTCGAACAGCTTAATCCGAGTGTTAGAACATTTGTGTTGGCGCAGACGACGGTTGCCCGTGACTGGTTTCAGGAACGAATTAACTGGATTAAAGCGCGCTGCGCAAACGCGGAGGTGCAGGTGGAGAATACGCTGTGCCGGTTTGTGGTGGGAAGAGACCGGGATCTGGAAACATTTGCGCGCGATGTGAACGTGGTCATTATGGTGGGCGGGACGCAAAGTTCCAACACGAGAGTATTGTTTGACGTTTGCCGCAAAGCAAATTCCCGTTCGTATCTGGTGGTCACGGAAGCCGACATAGACATGAATTGGTTCAAGCCGGAAGATACGGTAGGAGTAACCGGATCGGCTTCCACTCCACATTGGCTTTTGGAACGCGTGCGCAGCAGCATCGCCGAAAAGGCGGGAGGAAAGGCGGAACAATAGCCGCACGCAGCGCACCTGATAGAGTGGGGGATTGGGGCGGAAGGTCTATCAGGAAAGGATAGCGAAATGACTATTCGCGATCATTTGCTTTCAGGGGGCGAGGGACTGCAGCATAAGACATCGCCCAATCATGGAAGGGAATTCGGCGCAGGCTTGCCGGATACGATAATCCTGCATTACACGGCGGGCAGCTCCGCCGAATCGAGCGTTGAACATTTTATGAGTCCATCCGCGGGAGCTTCGGCCCACCTTGTGGTGGGGAGGAACGGCGGAATCACCCAGCTTGTGCCATTTAACGTGACCGCATGGCATGCCGGCCGCAGCGAGTATCAGGGGCGGGTGGGATTCAACCAGTATTCCATCGGTATTGAAATGGACAACGCAGGGCCGCTGGAAAAAACCGGCGGCGGCTACACGGCTTGGTTCGGCAGAGTGTATCCCGAAAGCGAAGCCGTGAAGGCCGTGCATCGCAATGAAGTGCAGCCCGCGTACTGGCACTGCTACCCGGAAAAACAGATTTCGGCGGTGCTCGATATTTGCATCCTGCTGGTGGATCATTACGGCATTAAGACGATTCTCGGTCACGAAGAGATTTCGCCGGGAAGAAAACGCGATCCGGGACCCGCTTTTCCTCTGGACAAGCTGCGCGACCGGGTCTTGAACAGAGATCGCAGTCTGGATACGGAGCCGGAACCGGAATACACGCGGCGTTCGGGCGTGGTAACGGCGAGTTCGTTGAACGTCCGGTTTGCTCCGAATGTAGCGGCTCCGACTGTTTTGCCGCCGCTTTCGCAAGGCACGGTGCTGGATGTTTTGCGGGAGGCGCAGGGCTGGTACGAGGTGGCTGTTGCCGTGCGCGGCTGGGTGAAGAAAGATTATGTACAGGTTTGAACCTTGATGCGAAGGATTTTTTATGCGGCGTGAAACGGCGGCTGATGTGAAGCCTCCTCTCCCGCGCAAACCCGATTGGCTGAAGGTCCGCATTTCGCAAACGAAAACGTTTCACAACGTGCGCGATCTGGTCAAGGGACTTCATCTGCACACGGTTTGTGAAGAGGCGGCGTGTCCCAATCGCGGCGAATGCTGGAATCGCGGCACGGCCACGATTCTGATTATGGGGGATATCTGTACGCGCTCCTGCGGTTTCTGCAACGTGAAGACGGGAAAGCCGCTGCCGCTCGATCTGGGCGAACCGCGCCGCGTGGCCGAAGCCGTGCAGACTCTCCATCTGCACTATGCGGTGATTACGTCCGTGGATCGCGATGAACTTTCCGATGGAGGAGCGGGTCACTTTGCGGCAACGATTCGCTCCATTCACGAGTTGAATCCGCAGTGCAAAGTGGAAGCGCTCATTCCCGATTTCAAGGGGATGGAAGTGAGCCTGACCGTGGTGTGCGATGCGCGGCCCGAAGTGCTCGCGCACAATTTGGAAACCGTGGCAAGGCTGCATTCCACCGTCCGACCGCAGGCAAAATACTGGCGAAGCCTGCAGCTTTTAGGCCGGGCAAAGAAGCAGGGCATGGTCGTAAAATCAGGGATCATGGTCGGGTTGGGCGAGACCAAAGATGAAGTGATTGAGGTGATGCGCGATCTGGTGGACGTTGGCTGCGATTTGTTGACCATCGGCCAATACATGCAGCCCACGCCCAAGCATTTGCCCGTTGTGGAATACATACATCCCGATGTGTTTAAGGAATACGAGGAAATCGGCCGGAATCTGGGACTCGCGCACGTGCAATCCGGCGCGCTGGTGCGCAGTTCCTATCTGGCTGATCTGCAGGAAGCCATCATAAGGAGTGAGGAACGATGATTACATTGACGACTTCGGCCGCCGAGAAAATTCGCGAAATCATGGAAAGGGAAAACCGGACCGAATACAGACTGCGGATGGGTGTGCAGGGCGAAAGCTGCTGCGGCATGCAGTACGTTTTGGGTTTCGATTTACAGAACACGGAGGATGACCACGTTTTTTCGCAGAGCGGAATCAATATGGTCTGCGACGCGCAGAGCTTTAAGGTTCTCGACGGAACGGAGATAGACTTTTTAGAAGATGAACGCGGAACGGGTTTTGTCTTCAACAATCCGAATAAGCCCAACGGCTGCGGCGGCCATTGCGGTGAAGGCTGCGCAAGCTAAATTCATTTACACCATTATTCCTAAAAGAGGCGAGCCTTGATGCAAAGGCCCGCCTTTTTTAAACGAGCATGCGGCTGGCGAGTATAATCATTGGCCATGCTGGAACTAAAACCAATCGAAAGCGGTCTCGTAAAAGAAGGTTTTAACAAAAGTTAGTCCGATTTTGCTTGACAATTACTCGCTATAGCCGTATATTCAAAGTTACAGCATACGATGGGTATAATACCTCTCGACGAGTTCTTTTGTATGTTTAATATCTGCAATTGGATATCGGATAAATGACGCCACAAAACGGCGGTTTTTGGGAGCTGGTGATGGTCGCCTCTCCCTTCGTAAAATTCATCCTTCTGTTATTGGCGGTCATGTCCGTGGCGTCGTGGACGATTATCATTGACAAATTGGTGATGATCGGACGGGTGCGCGAGGCCAACCGCGGCATGGCCCGCTATCGCTGGAATCAGTTCGAACCGCGCGCATTGGCGAACGAGTGCCGCCGCTATGCACCTTCATTCGTGGCGCGAGCGTACCACTATGTGTATCGCGATATCTTGGAACGCGGCGGCGATGATGTGCTCGACGGAGAATTTATAGGGCGCGAATTCGGGCGGGCGGTGGCCCGCGAACTCACGCGAGCCGAGCGCTTTCTGCCGTTCTTGGCTACGTGCAGTTCGGCGGGACCGTTTTTAGGATTGCTCGCTACCGTGTGGGGAATCATTACCGCTTTTCAGCGCGTGGGTGTGTGGGGCAGCGCGAACATCGCGGTCGTGGCTCCGGGCATTGCCGAGGCTCTGGTGGGAACGGCGGTCGGTTTGTTTGCCGCGATTCCCGCGCTCATTGCGTACAACTTTATTTCCAATTGGCTGCGCAAGGAAGCGGAGCGCGCCGACGGTTTTGCCGATGATCTGAGCTACGCGGTGGATCGCTTTGCGCAGAACAGGACGAACCACGGAAGCAAGGTTGTGCAGTAAAGATTCCGGCAGGGTCAGCGACCCTGCTCGGCGGGGAGTATGTAATGAGATGGTGTTATCTGTCATTTTTTCTTTTTGCATTTTACACATGTTCTTTTGCTGAGGATGATAAAGCTTCTGCTTCTTGGGGATTTCTCGGCGGAAATTTATCAACGTCCAATTGGATAGGGCTGACTCTGGGTGTTGGCAGTGATGCAGAGATGCCCAAATGGGGCAAGTATTCAATATTAGGCCGATTCATGATTGATTATAAATACAAAGGGGATATTCCGTCTGCATATGCAGGCTATGACAAAGACAATTCGCGCTGGTGGGATTGGGGAGATGTAGAATTAAAAGGTTCCTACTATGATGAAGCGTGGGGTGCTGGACTTGATTTTGGAATGCCGCTGCAACCCAAGTACCTCCCCGGTGTCTACGGTGTTGTGGGGCTTTATTATGCACAGAGAACGTACTATGATATCTGGTGGGATACAACTCTTCGAAAATACTGGGGAACAAAAGATAAAACGAAAAAGGATTTTTCTGTTGAATTTGGTGCAGCATTAACGTATAGAAAGACAATACTTTTTTTAACATGGGACAAGCCTAGAAATATGACGCTTAGTATCGCACTTAGGCGATAAAAACAATAAGTATGCTCTTACTCTAAGATTTGTCTTGTACTTTAGGATTATGGATCGGCACCACGAACGAGGAGGAAGTGGTATGAAGAATTGGATTTATTATATAGTAATTGTCGTTGTAGCTGCCGGATATTTTGGCTGCAGCAGCGGTAAAAATGAATCATCTAATAATAAAGGAAAAACAAATGATCAGCCCGGCACAGCATCAAGTCCTGAAATTGAGTATGATGTTGTACGGAAATGGGAAATTCCCTGTGGTGGTAAGGGTGGCGTAGGTATGGAGATCTTGGTAGATGAATCTTCGACGCGCCAAGAAGTAATGAACCTTGCACGCCGTATACATGCAGAGTATGATACTAAAGGTTGTATTTTCTTTTCAATTTACGATTCACGTGATGCATGGCTGGATCGGCTAGATGCAATGAATGATCCTAACGGAAAGAAAACGAAACTACGGCTCTCAGAGAACGAATATTGGAAGCATTTTCTTGTTGATGTGGTCCGTAATTCGAGTAAAAATATAGATAAGGTTGATTGGGTAGCAAAAGGACGGAATCACTAAATTTTATAAGATCAGAAATATATGAACGCATTTCTGGAGCTAAAAGGAGGGAGAATGAGAACCGTACTGATTGCGATCGCGTTATCCATGTTGTTATCGGTGGGATGTAACAAGGATGATGATTCGAATAATGTGGTCAATAGCGGGCCTGAACACTACATTGGAAACACGCAAAGTCATGTGTTTCATCGCTCAAACTGCAGCTATTTACCCAATGCTGAAAACAGGATCACGCTTAATAGTTGTGATGAAGCAACCAGCCAGAATTATACACCTTGCGGACACTGTAATCCGTGTCAATAAATAGAGAAAAACCTCTAACGGATTCCGGCCGGGTTGCGGAAGATCCTTCACTTCGTTCAGGACAGGCTCTTAACCCGGCTCGGCGGAAGTGAAGATTCCGGGCACGCGAGGACGCATGCCTCGGCGAGAAGATGAATGAAACGCAAATCGTTTAAAGTACCGTATAGACCGATACCCGACATCAACGTGACGTCGCTGGTGGACGTGACGCTGGTGCTGCTCATCGTGTTCATGGTGGCTGCGCCGATCATGAAAAGCTCGATGGATATTGCCGTGCCGCAAGCCGTTACCGCGCAGCCCACGGACAAGGAAGGCATCACGATTATCATTCAGAAGAGCGGCAAGATTCTCATTGACGAAACTTCCGTGGATGAATCGAGCTTCGACGTTTCCTTCGCGCAGATTTATTCGAGCAATTCCGGCCAGCCGGTGTTTTTAAAAGCCGATGCCGACGTGCCCTACTCGAAAGTGCTCACCGTGGTGGATGCGCTGCGCCAGAACGGCGTAGCCGAACTCGGTCTCGTGGCCGAACCCAAACAGTCGCCGCATGCGCGGCGGAGGTAGCGATTGTGTGGGGGTCGTTCTCAGCATCCGTCGGTCTGCATGTGGCCGTAGCCGTGATTATGGTGGTGGCCAGCGGTATGGGCGAAATGAAATCGAAAGCTTTGCCGTCTGCGACCGTTGTGAAATTGATTCGGCCCATGGCTTCTCCGAATCCTCCGGGCGGGCCGTCGAAGCAGGGACAGGCTGCGGAATCTAAATCGAAGTTAGAAATTCCTTCGACCAAGAAGGATAAAAAAGACAAGACACCTGCCGAACCGAGCAAACCTGTTTCTAAATTGCCAGACACTCCCAAATCCGGAACACCCGGAGCGGGGGGGAAGGAACTGAAAGGCGATGCGGGAACGCTGCGGGTAGGGGGCAGCGGCGGATTCGAATACGATTTTTATCTGGCGGTCGTGCAGTCGAAGATCGAACAGAATTTTCGCCCGCCGCCGGGAATGCGCGGCCAGAATCTGGCCACCATGGGATTTTCCATTCAGAAGAGCGGAGCGGTCAGCAACATTGCGCTGGTCAAACCGTCGGGAAATTTTTTGATTGATCAGGCCGCCGAACGCGCCGTTCGCGCCGCCGGGAAATTCCCGCCGCTTCCGCCGCAATACTCACAAGGACAGTTGGACATCTATTTTGAATTTGTCATCAATCCTGCCGCCGGACGCTAAGCATATCTCGTTCTTTGGCAAAACGACCCCCCTTTTATCCCCCCGTGAACGGGGGGAGAGAAGACACGAGATCCCCCTTTTATCCCCTCCGCAGAGCGAGATCTCGTCCGCACAGCGGACGGACCGTGAACCGGGGGAGAGAAAACACGAGACCCCCCTTTTGTCCCCCCGTGAACGGGGGGAGAGAAGAAAGAGCTATTGCGGCTCTGGAGAGCCGCAACGGCGGGTGATGCACGCTCCGTTGATCGTATTTGCTCTACTCTTCTTTGCTGCCGTCTCGACTTATGCGCAGCCGATCACGCTGCGTATCGAAACGCGGTCGGTGGGGCGGACGGAAATCGTGGTAATGCCTTTCCGCGCGGCGAAAGACAGCGCATTTGCCGCGGACTTGCCGCGTTCGCTGCGCGAAGTCATCGTCAGCGATCTCAGCTATTGCGGCTATTTCAACGTTGTCCAGCCGGAAGATCTGCCGCCGGATACGATGATTCAAGTGAGGCGTGTCGGCAATAAATGGGATACGCTGCGCACGTTCGGAGGTTCTATTGCTGCTCGTGTGCAAGGCTCGATCACGGTGGGATGGGATGGAGTCACGGCGGGCATCGCGATTTTTCAACCGCCGATTAAAGACCCGATCCATCTGAAAGATTTCCATTTCAAGACGGACGATTTGCGGCCTGCCGGACACGAAATCGCCGCGTGGATAACGAAGACCATTACGGGCGAAGACGGCGGATTCACTTCCAGAATTGTGTTTGTGGTGAAGACCGGCGACAACAAAAATTTGTGGATCATGGATTGGGACGGCGCGAACCCGCGCAGTCTGACTTCGGATAAAACGCTGAACATGTCGCCTTCGTGGGCGCCGGACGGAAAAACGCTGTACTTCACCTCGTTCCGCGCGGGGAATGCGGACATTTACAAGTACGATCTGGAAACCGGGCACATGAGTTCATTTGTGGCTTCGCCGCACGTGGACAGCGCTCCGGCGGTTTCGCCCGACGGGCAATGGGTGGCTTACTGTTCCGCCGCAGACGGCAATCCGGAAATTCACCGCTGCCGTCCCGACGGCACGGGCCGCACGCAATTGACTTTCAGCTATGGGGTGGATACATCGCCCTGCTGGTCGCCGACGAGCCGCGAATTGGTCTTTACCTCCGATCGCGGCGGCACACCGCAGATATACCGCATGGATGCCGAGGGAGCAAACGTCATGCGGCTTACCTTTGCGGGCGGCTACAATGAAACAGCCCGTTGGTCGCCGCGCGGTGATTTAATCGCGTTTGCCAGCCGTGAAATCGGATTTCAAATCTTCACAATTGCATCGGACGGCAGCGGAGAACGCCGCGTAACAGGCGACGGTTCCAATCTCGATCCGAGCTGGTCGCCCGACGGGATGAAGCTGGTCTATTGTTCGCAATCGGCGGGCAAATCCGCGGTCTGGACGTGCAACTGGGACGGCAGCAATGCCCGGCAGCTGACGTTCGGTATAAATGCATCGCAGCCCCAGTGGGGTCCGGCGATTTCCGTCGTGCAGAGCGAAAACTGATTTTCCGCTGTGCGACGTCTGATTTGTTTTTCATTCTATTATGATCGTACTGACACATACCGGCAAATTGGGTGATTTTTTTCTGGCGATGCCGGTCGCGTCATGGCTGTATAAAAAAACCGGCGAAAAGATTCATTGGGTTCTTTCTTCCGAATTCAAGCCGTTCACCACGATTGAACCGCTGCTCTTTCTACAGGAGATGACGGGCAAGGTCACGCTGGTCCCGCATCACATCCGGAACTATAAATGCGGTGGTCAGCCCTACCGGTTTGATCCGGCGAAATACGGTGTGGAAGACAAACCGTATTACAATATCGGTTTTCGCCACTTGCCCGATAAATATGTGCCGGATTTCTATGCGGAGGAGATCGGCGCGGGTGTGGATGATGACTTCGTGTTGAACGCAGGACCGGCGCGGAAGGATTTTAGCGATAAGATCGTTTTCGTGGACGATGGCCGGCAGCTGCGCAATTATATAGATCCTGCGGCGGTTGAATTAACGATTGATCAGCCGTTGGAAGTTAATCTGGCTTTAGCGTTGGGTGCGCGGGAAGTCCATTGCGGTGACAGTGGATTCGCCGTGGCGGCGGATTTGGCGGCTATCCGCAATCTGCATATCTGGAATCACGGACGTTCCGCGCAACCCGAGTACTATCATCGTCACCCCGAGCGCATACAATTTTACCGCCGAAGAGAAAAGCCCAGATTCTGGGCTTATGAGTAGCCTGATGAAATTATCTAAATTGACGCCCAAGAATATCTATTGGTATGTGAAGCGGAAACTGGGCAACTACTACGGTCAGTTCAATCCGCCGATGGATTATCTGATTGAAAAGCATTTGCCCCATGGATTAACAGGGACGTGTGTGGAAGTCGGTGCCGCCGACGGCGTGAGTTGCAGCAATACGCTCCATTTCGAGCGCAAGGGTTGGAACTGTTTGTGCATCGAACCCAATCCCTTGCTGGAAAAATCGCTGCGGGAGCACCGCAAAAACGTCATGATGTGCGCGGTATCGGATGTCCCCGCCGAACGGGCCGTCTTCCACGTAGCGGAACTGAATCCGGGAAATTTCGAGGCGATCAGTTCTCTGGAAGTGGACAAGCGACTCCTTGCGTCGCACGAGGGCATTGTCACCAAGATGTTCGACGTCGAAGTGCCCGTCAAGACTTTAGATGAATGCGTTGCCGCTTTCAATCCCTCCCGGATTGATTTTATAACGATTGACACCGAGGGAACGGAAATAAAAGTGCTCAAGGGTTTTGACATCCGCCGCTGGCAGGTTCCGCTGCTGATTGTTGAAAACAATTTCAGCGATCCCGACATCGAAAACTATTTAAAAGATTTCGGATATCATAAAATTCTGAGATACGAATCCAACGACTTTTTCCGTCTGGAACGCTCGGTTTAGCGCTACGGATTATTTGTCGCGGCGTTTCGGCGGTTTAAATAAACGAACGAAAAAACATTTCAATTGTTCTACACATTTTTCACAACCATAACCATGGAGTGAACATGGACACGAAACTGTCACGCCGCATTCTGCCCGTGATCCTGATCTGTATGATCGCGCTGGCCGTAGCCGTTACCGGCTGCAAGAAGAAGATGCCGAAAGAAACGCCTCCTCCCCCGCCGCCGAAAGTGGAAGAAGTAACCCCTCCGCCCGCTCCGGACACGACCGGCCAGGCGGCGCGCGAACTGCAAGCGCAGATGGATGCCGACCGGGCGCGCATTATTGCCGTTTATTTCGATTACGACCGGAGTGATATCCGTGCCGATCAGCGGGATCGGGTTTCTACGAATGCCGAGATTTTCCGCCGCTGGACGGACTGGCAGGTCAGCGTTGAAGGGCATTGCGACGAACGCGGGACCAACGAATACAACCTCGCACTGGGCGAACGCCGCGCCATTGCCGCTAAAAAGGCACTGGTTGCAGCCGGCATTGACGGCGCGCGCATCAGCATCGTAAGCTTCGGCGAAGAGCGGCCGGCCGACCCGGGTCACACGGATGCGGCTTGGTCGAAAAATCGCCGCGCTGAATTCAAAGTAAAATAGTCCACAGCCCTATGCTTATCCAACGCTTTCGGCGGCGAGGCGGAAGAATCGCGTGTTCTTCCGCCCGTTGCCGCATGGGTGTTGCCCTTTTCGCGGCAGCATTCCTTCTGACCGGATGCGCTTCCCGGAAACAGGTTCTTCTCATTCAGGAGGACGTTTCCGCCATTCGCATGGATATGGACAGCCTCAAATGGCGTCAAGCGGCCGTGCAGGAATCTCTGGTAGATCTCGACCAGCAGGTGCGCGATATGAAAGCGCGTTCGGAATACGGATCCACTGCGCTTCAGGATCGAATTGAAGGTTTAGCCGCGCGGATGGACGAGATCGTGACGCGCATGGATCGCACGCTGGCTCCGCTGGAAGAGTTTATTCGCCGCCAAGCGGCTGAGGATACGACGAAATCCGCGCCGTTGGGCGTGGATTATTACGACGCCGCAATGCGGGATCTCAGCTTGGGCAACTACGACTTGGCGGAAGTGGGATTTCTGCAGTTTCTCGAGAACAACCCCAAGAGCGATTTGGCGGACGACGCCCGTTACGGACTGGCCGAGACGTACTACGCGCGCAAGCGGTATGAAGAAGCGATAGAAGAGTATCAGCGCGTCGCGGCGTTGGATCCGCAGGGAGGCAAGACGCCCGCCGCCATGCTGAAGCTTGGTCTTTGCCATCGCGCTCTGAAAAACAACCGGGAAGCCAAAACCGTGTGGGAAAATTTAGTCAAGAAATTTCCCTACGCTGAGGAGACGAAAGTTGCGCAACAGCGGCTCGATGAACTCAAGGGCGGAAACTGAAGGCTGCCGGAGTGAGGATTGAATCATTTTACCCCGTCGTTATAATACGATGGGGTTTTCTTTGCATTCAGACGGGAGTGACTCAATGACACAGCCGGATGCTCCGCGGGAATCGTCGAATTCCTCGCGTCGGCAACGTTGGTTTGCCGTCGCTTTGACCGGGTTGCTGCTGATCCTCTTTCTGTTTATGATATCCGGATTGCTGCTGGGAGTGATCGCCGGAATATTGCTGTGGACGGTAACGACCGGCTTTCACAAAAAAATATTGAAAGCCATGCGCGGCCGGCGAGCGGCAGCCGCTGGGATTTCCGTTGTAATTACGCTTCTCGTGTTTGTTATTCCCATCGCGTTGCTGGTCATGCTCATGGCGGCGGATGCAGCTTCTCTGGCACAGCAAGCGCAAGAGTGGTATGCGCCGCACAAGTCCGAGGTGGAAGCTCGCATCGAAGGCTTTACCCACGGCGGCAGTTTTTATATTCTGGATTACCGCATCACCGCCGCCGATGTGATGAGCAAACTCGAACAAGCGTCCGGTCAGATCGGCACGTTTCTTATTAGTCTGGTGCAGAACGCCGCGGGCGGCGTGGCGCGCGCCATGCTGCTGTTGTTCGTGTCGCTCTATACGCTTTTCTTCTTCTATCTGGACGGCGCCGCCTTTCTTGACTGGCTGAAACGGATGCTGCCGATGAATCCCGCTCAGTCGAATCGACTGCTATCGGACTTTTTTTCCATGTGCAAAGCTTCGTTGAAAACACTGGCGATTATCGGATTTATACAGGGTTCGTTGGGTGGTTTGGCTTTCTGGGTGTGCGGAATTCCGGCTCCGTTTTTCTGGACGATGCTGATGGCTGTGGCTTCGATCATTCCCGCCGTTGGCGCGCAGATTATTCTGGTTC
>RPQS01000109.1 GCA_003818605.1 Candidatus Zhuqueibacterota bacterium
CATCATCTGGCCCACGTAGCCGTCGGCCAGAACAAATGCGGGATTGCGATACTTGTCGGCCAGATCGAACGCCAGCATGGTGAGGTCGCACATTTCCTGCGCGCAGTTGGGAGCCAGCACAAGACACTTGTAATTGCCGTGTCCGCCGCCCCAAACGACCTGATGATAATCGCCCTGTTCCGGCCAGATGTTGCCCAAACCCGGACCGGCGCGCATAATGTCCACGATCACGCACGGCAATTCCGCCGCCGCGATATACGAAATCCCTTCCTGCTTGAGCGAAATGCCGGGGCCGGACGATGCCGTCATGCAGCGGGTCCCGGCACTGGCCGCGCCATAGACCATATTGATGGCCGCTACTTCCGATTCCGCCTGAATGAACGTTCCGCCCGTGGTCGGCATGTATTTGGCTGCCGCCTGCGCAACTTCCGATGCAGGGGTGATGGGATAGCCGAAGTACTGTGTGCAGCCGGCCATAATCGCGCCCTTAATGACCGCCTCGTTGCCTTTGATCAATTCTTTTTTCATGGCAATATCCTAAGCTTCCTGACCGGCGGTCTTCTTGTCCCGCTCGCGTTTATACACGATGATCGCGCCCGGCTCGGGGCAAACATAGAAACAGACGCCGCAGCCCGTGCAGCCTTCACCCGTGTACACTACCCACATGTAGCCCAGTTCGTTGAATGCCCGCTCGGGATTGGTGACGATCACACCCGGTGCACAAGCTTCCACACAGCGTTGACACGCTTTGCACAGGTTCGGCACGATTTCGACGCGGGGCACGTTGTTGTCCGTCATGACACCTCCATCATCCGCCGGCAGGGCTCAGACCGAACCGGCTGTCGTTTATCTCAGGTTTCTACCCTGATTGAAAAGCTTAGCATAAAAATATACGTATTTTGCCTTACAAATTCAATTTCTGTCTGTGTTTTCTCGACATAAGACGGGCAAAGGTTATAAATAATTTAAGGAGATAGCTTGGATTGCCGATATTTAAAGTAATTGTCCCTCCCCGGGAGAATTCGTGTGGAGGGAATTTTTTCACAAGTGGCGGCAAAAATTCGGCTCAAATCAGGATGTTTTCTCCGGTTAAAAATTTGCCTACTGAAATCCGGAATAGGTCGTATAATATTGCTGAACCAGAGCCAAACTCCACAGTAACAGGGGCTTGAAATTTGACTTTGCTTGGCATCTGGTTTGCCCACTTGTGACATGTATGATTCTCTATTAATTGACATTTTCGTGTGTTGACGGTTTACAACAGAACGTAGTGAAGCATTTGTAACAGATAATCGCTTTGGGGATCCGATACCACGACGTTTCCGTTGGCTGTCCGGCAGTCAATTTCAACTTGCGCGTTTTCATGCCCGGGTAACCAATTCATTGGGATAGACGGGCTTTTTTATTTGCGATAACCCTTTCAATTCTGTTATAGGCAAGGAGTGCCAGATGAGTGTGCAGACTCAGACAGCCGCAACGACTTCCATGCATACAGATCGTCGTGCCGGCAAGTATCTCACGTTCGTACTCGCTGAAGAGGAGTACGGTGTGGAGATTCTCAAAGTGCGCGAGATTATCGGGATGATGGACACGACCGCCGTGCCCGGCATGCCGGAGTATGTTAATGGAGTGATCAATCTTCGCGGCAAAGTGATTCCGGTGATTGACATGCGCTTGAAATTCGGTATGCCCGCCGTTGAGCATACCTCCGAGACGTGCATCATTGTAATGGATGTCCGCGGCAACCTGATGGGTGTCGTGGTGGATCGAGTGTCGGAAGTGTTGGAGATTCTCAGCGAAGAAATCGAAGATGCTCCGAACGTGGGCGTCGCCGTGGAAAACGAGTTCATATTGGGCATGGCCAAATCGAAGGGCCGGGTCAAGATTCTGTTGGAAATTGACCGGGTGTTGTGCGAGGCCGCCAGTTTGGAAGTCGCCGCAGCGACCGCGTGATTTACTTTCTGCAGTAGTTTGAATACCGTTACGACTATCCGCCGTCCGTGTCGGCGGGCACACAGAGGAGAGGCAAACATGTTTGCCAACATGTCGTTAAAAGTGAAATTGATCGGATCGTTCTGCATCGTAGCAATGATCCTGGCCGTTGTAGGAATCGTCGGCTACACCGGTGTTGCCGGTGCCAAGCACAGTATTGACTCAATCGGAACGGCCAATGTTCCGAGTTTGGTGGCTCTGTCTCAATTGCAGCAGTCGCAGTTGGGCGTTCGCCTCCAGTGCAACGCGGTACTGAATCCCGTTTATCCGGAAGATCGCAAACAGGTTTACCGGAGCACGATGGAAGGGTATTGGAAGGATCTGGACGAAGCGATCAAGCTGTACGAGACGCTGCCTCGCAATCCGGAAATGGAAGCGGCCTGGAAGGAATTCGGCACGTCGTATGAAAACTGGAAACAGTGGTACGGCAAATTCAAAACGCCCACGGAATCCTATTTATCGGCGCGATCTCCGGATGAAGCCAAAGTTCATTTGGCTAAGATGAATGAAATCGTATTCGGCGGATTCGCGGACGCGGCTCGCGGAGTCATGAACAAGGTTTCGCAGTTAGCCGATTTGAACGCGAAAGTGGCCACCGACGAAACGACGTCCGCGGACGCGGCGGCGGGACGCGCGCAGACGATGGCGCTGTGTTTTGCCATTGGCGGTATTCTGATGGCCCTGGCTTTCGGCATTTTCCTCAGCCTGAATATCTCCCGCCGGATGAACCAAATCGTCACGGCGGTGGGGGAAGGCGCAAGTAATATCTCCGCCGCATCCACGCAGGTGGCGTCATCGGCCCAGAGCGTAGCCGAAGGCTCGCAGGAGCAAGCGGCCTCGATTGAGGAGACGAGTTCCAGTCTGGAAGAGCTGGCGGCGATGACCAAGCAGAACGCCGACAACACCAAGACCGTCGCGCAACTGATGAATGAAACCAAATCGCTGGTGAGCAAAGCCGCGCAGGGCACGGAGACGATGGATGCGGCAATGAAGGAAATTAAAAACGCGTCGGATCAGACCTCGAAGATCATCAAGACCATTGACGAAATCTCGTTCCAGACGAATCTGCTGGCACTCAACGCGGCGGTCGAAGCGGCGCGCGCAGGCGAAGCGGGCAAGGGCTTTGCGGTAGTAGCCGAGGAAGTGCGCAACTTGGCGATGCGGGCGGCGGAAGCGGCTAAAAACACGGGTGCTCTGATTGAAGAGAACGCCAACCGTGTGGCGGGCGGCGTGCAGATTGTCGAAGGCCTGAAAGTGGCGCTGACCGAAGTGACCGGAGCTTCCGGAAAAGTGGGAAGTCTGGTGAACGAAATCGCTGCGGCGTCTGATGAGCAGTCGCGCGGCATCGAGCAGATTAATGTGGCCGTGACGCAGATGAATCAGGTCACGCAGGCGAATGCGGCAAACGCGGAAGAAAGCGCCTCGGCTTCCGAAGAGATGAGCGGACAAGCGGAGAGCATGAACGAACTCGTGGGTCAGATGACCGCCCTGATTAACGGCGGCGGCAAGGAAACTCTGAGCCATCATGCGGCTCCCAAGCCGGCGGCGGATCTGCGCAGGCCTCCGATGAAGAAAGCGACGGCCGCGAAAGCCGCCATTAAAAAAATCGCGCATCCCGAAAAAGTGATTCCGCTGGACAGCGACGAATCACTCGAAAAATTCTGATGTCGTTCCGTTCGGAATATGAAGCGGGGGACGTCGTTGTCCCCCGCTTCCGGTCTTTAGATATGTTGCCAGAATAAAACACATTTTCAGCATAGACTTCGCAACGGTTCGCGCGCGGCTCGCGCACGAACCAACACAGAATGCACAATAAGCACGTTGTGAGTTCAACTCCGCGCGGGAGATGCGGTCGCGCACCGGATGCAGCGCGGGAGCAATCCCTGACGGAATTCGTCGCTATGACGAACAAGAGATACCGGAGGATTCAATGACTTTGACGATTCGACACAAGATCATCGGACTGACCATTCTGGCGGCTTTGCTGCCGGTGGTGGTGGTGGTTATACTGGTATCGGTGCAAAAAGCCCGATCATCCGCGGAGTTGACGGCTCAATTGAATGAATTGGGACGATCCAATCTTGGGCAAATCTCGCAGGATGTGTACTCGCTGTGCGAAACAGCGAACAATCTGATTCAGCAGCAGGTGAATGCCAGTCTGAACACCGCGCGCGAAGTGGCCGATATCGCCGGGGGAGCCCATTTGGCTTCCGATAAAGCCCCCTGGCAGGCCGTGGATCAGTTCAGCAAAAAGGCGGTTTCTGTCAACCTGTCGAAAATGATGGTGGGGAAAGCCTGGCTGGGGCAGAATACCGACGCGGGCAAACCCACGGCGTTTGTGGATCATGTGGCCGAGATGACGGGTGCGACTTGCACCATCTTTCAGCGCATGAATGACGAGGGCGACATGCTGCGCGTCGCTACGACGGTCAAGACGGCGGACGGAAAGCGCGCGATCGGCACATATATTCCGGCGGTGGAGCCGTCAGGAAGCCGCAATGCCGTGGTTTCGTCCGTTCTGCGCGGTGAAACGTATCGCGGGCGTGCCTTCGTGGTGAATGCCTGGTATCTCACGGCCTACGAACCGATTAAAGACAAGGGCGGCAAGGTGATCGGCGCGCTCTTTGTCGGTGTGAAGCAGGAAGCCGTGGAAAGCCTGCGCCAAGCCATCATGGGAACGAAGGTCGGCAAAAGCGGTTATGTCTTCGTTCTCGGCGGAACAGGCCAGCAGAAAGGGCATTATGTTGTTTCGTACAAGGGCGAGCGCGACGGCGAGAACATCTGGGAAGCCAAAGACGCGGATGGCAAGTATTTCATTCAATCTATGGTTACCAAGGGCCTCACTCTGAAGAAAGGCGAAACCGGCTTTGAAACGTATCCGTGGAAAAATAAAGGCGAGAATAAGGCCCGGATGAAAATCTCGGGTTTAGCCTACTTTGAGCCATGGGATTGGGTGATCGGCGCGGGAGCGTACGAGGAAGATTTCAACAAAGCGGCCACGGATGCAGCGGCAGCCTTGGCGCGCGTGTTGTGGTGGACGATTGTCGGTGGACTGATCGTGCTGGTGGGATCTACGGTGCTGGCCTTTATCGTGGGCGGCCGGATTGCCGGCAATCTGCAAAAGGTGATCAAAGATCTGAACGAAGGCGCTCACCAAGTGACGGCGGCCGCCGGACAAGTGGCGTCCGCGAGTCAGTCTTTGGCGGAAGGATCCAGCGAGCAGGCGGCGTCCATCGAAGAAACCAGCTCGAGTCTGGAAGAGATGTCTTCAATGACGCGGCAAAATGCGGATAACGCGCGCACCGCCGCCGGTTTGATGGCGGAAGCGAAGAAAGCCGTGGACCGTTCCGCCGACAATGCGAAGGCGATGGACGGCGCGATGAGTCAGATCAAGTCGGCTTCCGATCACACGTCGAAGATCATCAAGACGATTGACGAAATCGCCTTCCAGACCAATCTGCTCGCGTTGAATGCCGCCGTCGAAGCGGCGCGCGCGGGTGAAGCGGGCAAGGGCTTTGCCGTCGTCGCGGAAGAAGTCCGCAATCTGGCTATGCGCAGCGCGGAGGCCGCCAAAAACACCAGCGGCTTGATTGAAGACACGCTGCAGCGCGTCTCGGAAGGCGTGCAAGTGGTCGGCGGATTGAAAACCGCCCTCGAAGAAGTGACCGAGTCTTCCAAAAAAGTCCATAATCTGGTGAATGAGATTGCCGCGGCCACCACCGAGCAATCGCAGGGAATTGATCAGGTGAATACCGCTGTTAATCAGATGAATTCCGTCACGCAGCAGAATGCTGCCAATGCGGAAGAGAGTGCCGCCGCGGCGGAAGAACTCAACGCTCAGTCTGAATCCATGCGCACTTCCGTACGTGTGATGATGCGGTTGGTAGAAGGTCACGAAGAATCGTAATTCGGGACTATCGGGTACAAAAGCGGGAAGCGCGTTGGCGCTTCCCGCTTTTTTGTGTACAAATCCAATTATTTCCGGCAAGGATTTGAAAAACAGTGCGGCATCACGACAGGAATCCATTAGTAAACGTGCAATCTCCATTAGAAACAGATTATTGCGTTTAATCTCTATCAACATGTCAAGTATCGGAGGCATGGTTCCGCCGGAATAAGGTGCGTAAACCAATTCCCACAGCGGCAAAACCACACGGCCTGAAAGCCAAAATCTATACTCCCATAAATGGGGATCAATACGGTTAGAAATCACACTTTGCATAGGTATCGCAACGCGAATTGTGAATTTGACCCGAACAGTCCTCTAAAGAAAGATTTCACATTTTCGTTGCTTTTCTGAGAGGAAGTAGATAAATTGTGTTTTCGAGTTTTTCTACTGTTGCTATGGAATCTCTGGAGAACATCATGTCGAAACAAATTCTGACCATAGACGGAAATGAGGCGGCGGCCAGCGTGGCACATCGCGTCAGCGAGGTGTGCGCCATCTATCCCATTACCCCGTCTTCCAACATGGGTGAATGGGCCGATGAATGGTCGGCGATGGGCAAGAAAAATATCTGGGGCACGGTGCCCAAAGTCGTTGAGATGCAGAGCGAAGCCGGAGCGTCCGGCGCGGTGCATGGTGCGCTGCAGACCGGCGCGTTAACGACGACCTTTACGGCGTCGCAAGGCTTGCTGCTGATGATTCCGAACATGTTCAAGATCGCGGGCGAATTGACCAGCACGGTGTTCCACGTTTCGGCGCGCACCGTGGCCACGCACGCGCTCTCCATTTTCGGCGATCACAGCGACGTGATGGCCGTTCGTTCGACGGGCTGGGCTTTGCTGGCGTCGGACAGCGTGCAGCACGCGCACGACAACGCCTGCATCGCGCATGCCGCGACTCTAAAAACCCGCGTTCCGATTCTGCACTTTTTCGACGGTTTCCGCACGTCGCACGAGGTGCAGAAAATTCAGGGATTGTCGGATGACGATCTGCGTTTCATGATGGACGACGATTTAGTGCGGGCGCACCGCAAACGCGCGCTGTCCCCGGATCGTCCGGTCATTCGCGGCACGGCGCAGAATCCCGACGTTTTCTTTCAGGCTCGCGAGCGGTGCAATCCGTTTTATGAGGTTTGCGCGGATATCATTCAGGAAGCGATGGACAAATTCGGACAGCGCATCGGACGGAAATATAATCTGTTCGACTACGTGGGCGCCCCGGATGCGGAACGCGTGATCGTGCTGATGGGCAGCGGCTGCGAACCGGTTCATGAAACGGTGGAATATCTGCAAGGCAAGGGCGAAAAAGTGGGCGTGGTGAAGGTGCGGCTGTTCCGTCCGTTCTCGATCAAGCATTTCATGGCTGCACTGCCCAAGACGGTTCAGTCCATCGCCGTTCTCGACCGGACGAAAGAGCCGGGTTCGGCGGGCGAGCCGCTGTATCAGGACGTGATCACCGTGCTCAGTGAAACTCTGGCGGAAGGCAAATCTCCGTTCAAGCAGATGCCGCGCGTAATCGGCGGCCGCTACGGCTTATCCTCCAAAGAATTTACTCCGGCCATGATTAAGGCGGTGTTCGACGAACTGAAGAAGAGCGCGCCGCACAATCATTTTACGGTCGGTATTAACGACGACGTTTCGCATACGAGCTTGGACTATGACGCGGCGTTTACCGTGGAAAGAGACGATGTTTTCCGCGGCAAGTTCTACGGTTTGGGCGCGGACGGCACGGTCGGCGCGAACAAGAACTCCATCAAGATCATCGGTGACGAGACCGATTTCTTCGCGCAGGGCTATTTCGTGTACGATTCCAAGAAGTCCGGCGCCATCACGGTCTCGCATTTGCGCTTCGGGCCGCGTCCGATCCGCAGCACGTATCTGGTCAACAGCGCCAAGTTTATCGCCTGCCACCAGCAAATCTTTCTTGAGAAATATGAGATGCTGGCCGATGCGGTGCCCGGCGCCGTGTTCCTTCTGAACACTCAGGAATCCATAGATAAAGTGTGGGATTCGCTGCCCCGCGAAGTGCAGGAACAGCTCATCGCCAAGAAGATGAAGTTCTACTGCATTGACGCGTATAAAGTGGCCGGTGAAACGGGCATGGGCTTGCGCATCAATACGATTATGCAAACCTGTTTCTTCGCGATCTCCGGCGTTCTGCCGCGCGAGGAAGCGATTGCCGCGATTAAAAAAGCCATCCGCAAGACCTACGAACGCAAGGGCGAGCAGGTCGTGCAGCAGAATTTCGCGGCGGTGGATCAGACGCTGGCCAATTTGCATGAAGTGAAGGTCCCGGATAAAGTGACGGCCACGGTCAAGCGGCCGCCCGCCGTCCCCGCCGGAGCGCCCGAATATATGAAAACGGTGCTGTCGAAGATCATTGAAGGATACGGCGACAGCCTGCCGGTTTCGGCGTTCCCCGAAGACGGCACGTTCCCGCCGAATACCTGCCGCTGGGAAAAGCGGAACATTGCGTTGGAAATTCCCGTGTGGGACATGGAAACGTGCATCCAATGCAACAAGTGTGTTATCGTGTGTCCGCACGCGGCGATTCGCGCCAAAGTTTTTGCCGCCGATGCGGTGAAGAACGCGCCCAAGACGTTTGCCTCCACCAAGTTCAAGGGCAGCGAATTCGGACGCAGCGATTTGCTGTACTCGCTGCAAATCGCTCCCGAAGACTGCACGGGCTGCGGATTGTGCGTGGATGCGTGCCCGGCCAAGAATAAAAAGGAAGTCAAGCTCAGAGCCATCAACATGGCTCCGCAGCCGCCGATTCGCATGAGCGAACGCGAGAATTTCGAATTCTTCCTGAACATTCCGGAAGTGGATCGCAGCACGGTGAAAGTGAACAGCGTCAAAGGCTCGCAATTCCTCGAACCGCTGTTCGAGTTTTCGGGAGCGTGCGGCGGCTGCGGCGAGACTCCGTACATCAAACTGTTGACGCAACTATTCGGCGACCGCCTGCTGATCGCGAACGCCACCGGATGTTCCTCGATTTACGGAGCCAACTTGCCGACCACTCCGTATTCCACGAACCGCGACGGCCGCGGCCCGGCGTGGAACAACTCGTTGTTCGAAGACACCGCCGAATTCGCGCTGGGTTTCCGGGTCACGCTGGACAAGCAGCGCGAATTCGCGACGGAGCTTCTAAATAAATTGAAAGACAAAGTCGGCGGTGAACTGGCGGATGCCATTCAGCAGGCTGACATGTCCACCGAAGGCGGCATTCAGGAACAGCGGGATCGCGTCGTAAAGCTGCGCAAGATTCTGGAAAAAGACGGCAGTGCGGAAGCGAAGAACCTGCTCTCGATCGCCGATTCGCTGGTGAACAAATCGGTGTGGGCGGTCGGCGGCGACGGCTGGGCCTACGATATCGGCTACGGCGGACTCGATCACGTGCTCGCGTCGGGCCGCAACGTCAACTTGCTGGTGCTCGATACGGGCGTATATTCCAATACGGGCGGCCAGTGCTCGAAGGCTACTCCGCTCGGCGCGGTCGCGAAATTCGCGTTCGGCGGCAAGCCGGTGCCGCGCAAGGATCTGGGCATGATGGGCATCGCCTACGGCCATGTCTATGTGGCGCAGGTGGCGATGGGCGCCAACGACTTGCAAACCGTCAAGGCGTTCATTGAAGCGGAAGCCCACGACGGGCCTTCGATCATCATTGCCTACAGTCACTGCATCGCCCACGGAATAGACATGAGCCGCGGCTTGCAGAATCAGAAGCTGGTCGTGGACTGCGGTGCGTGGCCGATCTACCGCTATGATCCGGCCCGCGCCAAAGACGGTCAGAATCCGATGCAGCTGGATAGCAAGGCTCCGAAAATCAAAGTCAGCGACTGGGCTTATGCGGAAACGCGCTTCAAGATGCTCACCAAGATGAATCCGCAGGAAGCGGCCCGGCTGATGGAACTGGCTCAAGAAGATACACTGGCACGCTGGCGGCTGTACGAACAGCTGGCGGCGAATGATTACAGCAAGAGCGGAAAATAGGAAGGAAACCCGACGATGGATCTTACCACCACCTATATCGGTCTGAAATTGAAAAACCCGCTCGTGGCTTCCGCTTCCCCGTTCACGTACTCCTTGGACGGATTTCGCAAGCTGGAAGACTCCGGCGTGGCCGCAATCGTCATGCATTCGCTCTTTGAAGAGCAGTTGACCAAGGAAGCGCAGGAGCTGGAATACCTGACCACGCAGGGAACGGAGAGCTTCGCCGAAGCGCTGAGCTATTTTCCCAAGCCCGATAATTTCGCGGTCGGCCCGGATGAATATCTGAAGCTGATCAGTGAAGCGAAGAAAGCGGTGAAGGTTCCGGTGATTGCCAGCCTGAACGGTTTCACGCCGGGCGGTTGGATCGAATACGCGCGCAGCATGCAGCAAGCCGGAGCCGACGCCCTGGAATTGAACATTTACTATTTGGCGACCGATCCGTTCCAGCCGGGTGAAGTCACGGAACGCAATTACGTGCAGGTGCTCAAGACCGTACGCTCGCAGGTTCGCATTCCGGTGACCGTGAAATTGAGTCCGTTCTTCAGCAATCTGGCCAACATGGCGCGCCGTTTGGACGAAGCCGGCGCCGACGGCTTGGCCTTATTCAATCGCTTCTATCAGCCGGATCTTGATCTGGAAAAACTGGAAGTATGGCCGCACGTCGAACTGAGCACGTCCGCGGAAATCCGCCTGCCGCTCCGCTGGATCGCGATTCTGTACGGCCGTATCAAATGCAGTTTGGCCGCCACCACCGGAATCCACACCGCCGAAGATGTCATTAAGGTGATTATGGCCGGAGCCGACGCCGCGATGCTGTGCTCGGCGCTCTATCGCCACGGCGCGGGACACACGGGGAAGGTTTTAAACGATGTTCAGAAGTGGATGACCGATCATGAGTATGAATCGGTTGCGCAGATGAAGGGTTCGATGAGCCAAAAATCGGTCGCGGAACCGGCCGCCTACGAGCGTGCAAACTACATGAAGACCATTCAGAGCTTCAAGCCGAAAGTCTGAGGAATGATCGAGCCGCCCTGGCTCGCGTGGATTGAAAAGAAAACTTTCTTATATTCGGTCTGGTTTTTTTCGACAACGTGCCGTTTTTCCCTCCAACGTTTGAGGTAATTTGCCATGGCAATGATCATTGACGAAACCTGTATCGCCTGCGGAGCCTGCGAACCGGAATGTCCGACGAAGGCTATTACCGAGGGTGATGACATCTTCGTAATTGACGCCAATCTGTGTGTAGAGTGCGTCGGACATTTCGACTCTCCGAAATGTGTTGAAGTCTGCCCGGTGGATTGTATCCACAAGCAGGCTTAAACCCCGCTGACTCCTTTCCCGTTCGTCTACCGTTTCGTGCCGCGAGCTTTCATAGGCTCGCGGCACTGCTTTTTCCGGCGGTAAAACCCGCCCTAAACACGATGTCCTCCCGGTACCGGGCTTTTAAGGGCATCTCTTTGTTTCCCAAAGCATTCTGTTTGTCCTAAACCCTTTGAACGGGGCCGGTTTTCTTGCTTTTTTGCCGGAAAATATTAGATTAACTGGTCATATAAGTGTGATTGGGCGTAAACGGTTGACTGGGAACGGAAAGTGCAAGTGAAGGGTTCTTAGGGAGCGATCTGAACCTGTTTCCATTGTTGCTGTTTATGCACAAAAGGGCCAGAGCTGTCTCTGGCCGTTTTGGCGGATAGACAGTTTTGGGAGGCCGAAAATATGCCGCCGGAGAACCATTAAAATCATGTCGAACCATTATCTACGTTACGGATCGCACCTTTCTTGTCGAAGAATGGATATCCAACCATGAAATTGGTCAAAACTAAATCCGCCAGCGGAGATTACACGGTAGAAATCAACGAGACTTGGTGCAAGGGCTGCCGGATCTGTGTGGATCTATGCCCGAATAACGTTCTCGTGATGGTGGAGGTGCCGGATCGCTGGGAAGGTTCCATTGCGCGGGTGGCGGACATTGAAGCCTGTAACGGCTGCGGTATCTGCGAAGTGGAATGTCCGGATTTTGCCATCAGCGTTTATGCGCCCGAAAAGAAGAAAGCAGCAAAAACGGAGGAGGCGGGGCAATGATTCACGAAGAACGCGCTTTCTGGCCGGGCAACGAAATCATTGCCGAAGCTGCCATCCGCGCGGGCTGTACATTTTTTGCGGGTTATCCCATCACTCCATCCTCGGAAATCGCCTCACATCTGGCCTTGCGCCTGCCGCAGGTGGGCGGAACGTTTATTCAGATGGAAGATGAGATCGCGGCGATGGGTGCGATCATCGGCGGATCGCTCGGCGGAGCGAAGTCTATGACGGCTACGTCCGGTCCCGGTCTTTCTCTGAAATCGGAAAACATCGGATTCGCCGTCATGGCGGAAACCCCGTGCGTGATTGTGGACGTGCAGCGCGGCGGCCCGGCCACCGGTCTGCCCACCGCTCCCGCCCAAGGAGACATCATGCAGGCTCGCTGGGGAACGCACGGCGATCATTCGATTATCGCCCTGACCCCGCTGTATCCGCGCGAAGTGTACATCGAAACAATGCGCGCCTTCCATCTGGCGGAATTGTATCGAACTCCCGTTTTCCTGATGGTGGATGAAATCATCGCGCACATGACGGAGAGTTTTTCCGTGCCGGCCGACAGCGAGTGCCCGCCGGTCAAGCCGCGTTCGGAATACGGCGAGTCGCGGAAAAATTCATTCCGCCCGTGGGGAGATTTTTTCGAGGGACAGCATCTCCACATCACCGGACTTTCGCATACGGAACAGGGTTTCCCCACGACGAATCCGGCGATTGTTCAACGCAGCATTGACCATTTGGTGAATAAGATCGTGAACGCGGAACCCGAGTTGGAGCGTTATGAATCGTACTTGCTGGATGACGCCGACATTGCGGTGGTCACGTTCGGATCTCCGGGACGCGCCTCGCGCGAGGCGATTAATCTGGCGCGCGAAAAGGGAATTAAAGTCGGCATGTTCCGCATCATCACCTTCTGGCCGTTCCCCGTTTCGCCGCTGCGCGATCTGGTGGATCGCGTAAAAGCCGTCGTCGTGCCCGAGATGAATATGGGCATGCTGCGGTTGCAAGTGGAAAAATCGGCGATGCGGCGCGACGTGCCGCTGCTGGGCGTGAACGTCGTGGGCGGCATTCCGATTCTGCCGGAACTCATTCTGGATGCTATTGAGGAGGCGCATCGTGGCCTTTAATTACACCCCTTGGCTACGCCAAGACATGATGCCGAATATCTGGTGTCCGGGCTGCGGCGTCGGAATCGTGGTTAAGGCCATGATCCGTTCGATGGAGAGTTGCGGTTGGGATCGCGATCATACAGCGCTGATCTCCGGCATCGGCTGCACCTCGCGCGCCCCAGGCTACGTGAACATGAACACGCTGCACACGACGCACGGACGGGCGCTGACGTTTGCCACCGGCGTTAAGCTGGTTGCTCCCGACAAGAACGTCGTGGTCATCTCCGGCGACGGCGATGCGGCGGCGATCGGCGGCAACCATCTCATTCACACCTGCCGCCGGAACATTGATCTCACGCTGATTATCGTGAATAATGCAATTTACGGGATGACG
>RPQS01000110.1 GCA_003818605.1 Candidatus Zhuqueibacterota bacterium
AGCGCTGTGGGTCGTATCGTCGTCAGCGGCCGCGTACAGAATGTGCAGCGCGGCGATACGATTCGTCTCAATGTGGAAATGCGCGCGCCTCTCCGCTTCACAATGGATAAACTTCACGCTCCCGACGTAGTGCAAAAGATCGAAAACTCCGATGCGAAGGATGTCCAGTCGGGAACACTGATACTCCGCGTCTGGAACCGGCTTCCTGTCAGCGGACGCGCCTATCTCGTTATGTATCGTGACAATGCTCGCACACAATCCGAATCCGGGGCGGATGTAGACACCGTTTTCAACGTGGATATCCCCGCACCCGTGATCAGCAACGGCCGCGCAGTCAGTACAGTTTTCTTCGAAACCGTCGTGGAACTGAACGACCATCTGCTGGAATATTTCCGCGTTCCGCGCGATTCTAACGGCATTCGGCCCGATAACGCCCAGGTTCCCCCCTTCTTTGTTCGCACGGATTTGACTCTGCCCGGCACCAACGGCGATACATTAATTGCTCATGCTGGCGATTATATTAAGATACAGCCTTACGCCGATATAATGTATCGCGTCAACACGGGAGATGAAGAATGAAACAAATCCTCTTCTTCTCCCTGCTGCTATCGGCTCTCACCGCCTGGGCACAGGATCCCGAAACCGCCGGAACCGCCGGCGTGCATGACTTGGAAGCTAAAAGTCCATCGGCTTTGGGATGGAATCCGGCCGTCCTCTGCTTTCAACGCGCCTTCCGTTATAGCTTTGAACTGCCGTCCAGTATTGCGGGCAGCGTGGCCAATAACGCCTTCAGCGTCAACTATTGGAACGATCACGTCGCGGGCGACCGCTATCTGACGGATGCGGATAAGCGCTCGATTCTCGACCGCATTCCCGATGACGGAATGGAGGCGAACGCGCAAGGATACGCTCCTTTAGCCGGATTCGGCTATAATTATTTCGCGGCGCGCATCGCATTTCGTTCCGGTTCCAATTTGAATCTGCCGCGGGAAGTCGCCGAACTTGCTCTTTACGGCAACGAACTCAACCGTCTTTACAGCATCGCCGACCTGTCGGGAGTTAGTCAGACTTTCCTCGATTGCGGCGTCGGTTTCGGCTACCGATTTGAGCAGGATAAAATTCCGGATTTGTTTTTCGGCGCCGGGTTTCACTACTATCAAGGACTGTTTCTTTTTAAGCTCGAGCGAACGAACGGCAGCCTGATCGTAGACTCCTCCATGATAACAGGCTCCTCGGTAATCCACTCCTTGGATTCACGGCGCGGCGACGGCGTCGGTTTTGATCTCGGATCAGTGGCCGTCCTGTCCGACCAATGGGAGGTCGGACTCTCCGCCCGACAGCTTGGAGCGCGTCTCTCATGGGATGTGCGCGACAATAATCGCGTCTCCTTCTACACGGACAGCACCGGCATCCTCGTGGATTCGCTGGCGCATGAAGGGTATGCCGAACGAGCGTTTCATTACGAAGATACGACGTATTCCGGCGGCGCGGTGGAAACGCGGCTGCCCGCGATTATTCAGGCGAATGCCCGCTACCGACTCAATCCCCGCTGGATTCTGATGGCGGAAACGGCCGTGCTTACGGAAAGCACCTCCTTCGGCAAAGCCGGAGTGGAAGCGGGCGTGGCGGCTCAATTTCTTCCGAAACCGTTTCTTATGCTGCAAAGCGGCATCCGCTTCGGCGGCCCGTGGGCTTTTCAATTTGGCCTCGGCGGCGGATTGCGCTTTAAGCATTATGAATTGGACTTGGGAGGGACTTGGAACGGCGGCCTGGCCAGCAATGCGCAGGGCATTGGATTCGGACTGTCCCAGCGTCTGAAATTCTGAAATTCATTTCGCCGTTTCCGCCGAGCGGGGTCGCTGACCCCGTCGGAATCTTCTCGTATCGTCTTCATTCTTGCCGCTTTTCTAACCGGCAAGAAGATGCCCCAGAAAAAACGCCGTGCAGAATCTCCCTGCACGGCGTTTACTTTTCTCGATGCACAATCTATTTCGGAACTCGAATAACGAGTACGATTCCTAAAAATCCAAACACGATGTTTCCGGCCCACGCCGCCAGTTCAGGTCCGATCGTGCCATGATAGCCGATAATCTTTCCTACCTGCATAAAACCGAAATACACAAAACAAACCAAGAGCGAGAGACCGAAACCCAACACCAGTCCGCCGCGCCGCCGGAAGGCCGCGAACGGCACGCCGAACAACACGATAATCACGGTGGCAAACGGCTGCGATATTTTAAAAGCGAGATCTACAATCCACTTCCCGGCGCGCACTCCGCTCACCTTCAGCCGTTCGACCATGTTGCGAAGGTCTATGTAATTGAGTTCTTCCGGTTCGACGTTTACTCGTGCCAAATCGTCCGGCGTGATGGACAAGTCTTGGCGCGGCATCGAATCCAGACTTGCAACCGTCACGGTGCCGTTCGCAAAGCTGCGAATCTGCACGCGTTCCAGCACCCAGTGATCTTTGTTGTAATGCAGTCTGTCCGCGGTTACCCGCCTTTCCAACCGGCCATCGGCAAACATGTGCAGACTGATCCGCTCCCCCGTTCGTTGATCCGCGTTGTAGCTCTCCATTTTCAGGAATTCCGTAGGACTGACCTGAATATAGAGCCGCCCTTGGCGCGTGGATGTCGAAGTCTGCGCCTTCTTCACCTCGGTTCGGTACAGTACCTTGCGTTCGTGATTTGCGGCGGGAACCACGCTCTCGCCGAACAGCAGCGTCGCACCGCTGAGCGGCACCGCCACCATCAGCAGCAGGAACAGAATCCGCCACAAACTATAGCCCGCCGACTGCATGGCCGTAAGTTCGTTGCGATACACCAGACCGCCCACACTGAACAGCGTGGCCAGCAGCACCGAAACCGGAAGCGTCAGATAGATGATATAGGGAAGGTAAAGATAGTAATAGCGGAGAACGACGTGATACGGAGCCTTCGCGTCAATGAACTTGTCCAATTGCTCCGTGCTGTCCACCGTAATAAAAATAACCACGCTGGCCAGCAGCGCAAAAATCAGAAACTGAAAAAACCGTCGCAGGACGTAGCGGTCGAGTGTTTTCACGGGCGGGCGAACATGTTAATCGCTTTTTCCAACCTGCGCAAAACCGTCTCGCGTCCAAGCACATTCATGAGTTCAAAGAGACCGGGACTCACGGTTTTCCCTGTTAAAGCCAGACGGATCGGGTGAATTAATTTCCCGGCGGATAAACCATGACTCTCGCACCAACCGCGCAAATGCTTTTCGAGGGGTTCGGGATCGAACGACGCCGCGTTGTCTAAATCAAAACGATATTCCCGCAATAGTTCCGGCATCTTTCCGTCGGGAAAATGCTTGGCGGCGCCGGCGGAATCATATTCCACGGGATCGGTAAATAAGTAAGCATGATCCGTAAATAAATCCCGCGGCATGCGAATGCGCGGCTTCATCAGCGGCCAAAAAGCACGCAATTGTTCGCGGGTAGCCGGCGCTTCGCCGGAATGTGCGATCAGATAATCTATCGCTTCTTCATCGGACAGCAAGCGGATATGTTCGCCGTTCATCCATTCCAGTTTAGCCGTGTCGAAAACCGCGCTCTTCGCCTGAATTCCGCCCAGCGAAAACACGTGCTTCAATTCGCCGACGGAAAAAATTTCGCGGTCACCGCTGCCCGGCGACCAACCCAACAGCGAAAGGAAATTGAAGAGCGCCTGCGGCAGAAATCCACGATCCGTAAACTCTCCGACCGACGTTGCTCCCGTGCGTTTGGACAGCCGCTGCTTGTCCGGCCCCAGAATGAGCGGCACGTGTCCGAACTGCGGAACCTCCCAGCCCATCGCCCGGTAGAGAATGATCTGCTTGGGAGTGTTGGAGATATGATCGTCTCCGCGCAGCACGTGAGTGATCCCCATGTCGTGATCGTCGCACACGACCGAAAGATGGTAGGTGGGCGTGCCGTCGCTGCGCAGCAGAACGAAATCTTCCACTTCCGCGCCGTCGAACTTAATCGGGCCGTGAACTAAATCATTCCACTTCACTCCTTCGACAGAGGCGGAAACCCGCACCGCGTAAGCGTCTCCGCGCGCGAGCCGCTGCGATGCTTCGGCGCGCGCCTTGTGCACGTCGCCGCGAACACGGCACCTCGGCTCCTTGCGGGCTTGCGATTCGCGGCGCATCGCTTCCAGTTCTTCGGGAGTCGTGAAATCGTAGTAGGCCGCGCCGCGCCGGATGAGTTCCTCCGCCACGCCGCGGAATCGTTCGTGATGGTCGGATTGGTAGACTACGGGCTCATCGGATTCGATCCCCAGCCAGCGCAGCCCGTCGAGAATCACTTCCGCCAATTCCCCGCGCGAGCGTACCGGATCGGTGTCTTCGATCCGCAGCAAAAATTTTCCGCCGGATGCGCGCGCGAAAAGAAAATTGAATATCGCCGTGCGGGCGCCGCCCACATGCAGATAACCCGTCGGACTGGGCGCAAAACGCACGCGAATGTCAGACATCGTTTTCGTCCTCGACACGCGTTTCATTGGACGGCGCGGGTAGCGAAGGAATATTATCCGTCACTTCAATCCCGCCAAAAAGTCTTGCTCCAAGATTATAAAACATCGCCGTCAGCCCGCCGATCATCGCACAAATCAATGAAAACACAAGTCCAGCCACCAGCGCCGCGACAATCATCATTCCGCCGCTGAGCTCCGTCAGGCCCTTCGCTTCCGGAGGCAGCAGGGATGCGCTCCCCGATCCTGCCATCATGCGAAAGATAAAGGATTCCAGCAAGCCGAAAATTACGCCGCCGAATAGGCCGATGACAAAACCGATTCGCACCGCGCTCCACGGTTCCACTCGCAGGATTTCCCGTCTCATCTTACGGTATCCCTTCTTGCCGGAGCGGGTCGTTCATAGGTAGCCGGACGCAGCGTGATGTCCAACTGGGAATTGGAAGGATCAATTAATATGTTTTTAAAAGAACGCGTTCCGTCGGGCCAGCGCGCCTGCAAGTGGTGAAGTCCCTGCTCAAACAGAATGGTTGCCGGTGTGGCTACGGATAATTCCTTATCATCCACGACCAGCGATGCGCCGGCGGGATCGGAATTGATTTTTACGATTCTCCAACTCCATGAATGCGGAGTCCCGCTGACTTGCGGAAGCTTCCGCGTATCTCCGCGTTGAATGGGCGCTAATAAAAAAGTCACGCGGGTCGTCTCGTTGGGTTGAATAGTTACACCCTGCGTCGGCGGAACGGGACGGTAGCCGTCCATCCGGACACTGACGATGAACGAATCCGCCGGAACATCGGAAAGAAAGGCATTCGTGAGCAGATCGGTGGGACGGCGATTGAGTATGACTTCCGCTCCCGTGGGTCGCGATGTCACAATCAGCACTCCAGACTGATTATGCAGCACCGCCCAGATTCCCCATAGAACGGCCAGTCCCATGGCGATGCTGGACAGCAGCAAACCGAGAACGACCCGGCGGCGGCGGGCGGGATCCTTTATCGCATTACTCATCTTCTTGGTTCCCTGATAGGGCGATTCGCAGTCATTTCGGAACACACACCGTCAATTCATTTAGTGGCCGGCGCAGTTGCGCGCCAGTTCGCGTGTCAGATAATCGAACAGCGACCAAATATCTTCGGTGTCTTTGATGCCGCCTACGGTGGAAGGAGCGGTCATGATTCGTATTCCGGTGTCGCGGGTTAGCACCGCGGGAATGCGGTCGGATGCAAACGGTTCCTTAAAAAATACGCGCGCGTTCTTCGCACGAATCGCCTGCTCCAGTTGCGCCAATGCCACGGGCGACGGTTCCACGTCCGGAATCGGATTAATGATTCCCGCCACGGTCAAGCCGAAATCCCTCGTAAAATAATCCCAGCTTGAATGCGTGGATACGATAGCCGTTCCGCGGCATGCGCCTGCGATGTCTTTCCAATGGGCGTATGCGCTATCCACGCGCGCAACGAAAATGCTGCATCTCTCCGCATACGTATTCGCATTCTCGGCATCGGCGGCTTTCAGCGCATCGCGGATATTAATCGCAATCCGCGGAAGATTTGTCGGTCCCAGCCAGTAGTGCGGATTTCCCGCCGGATGCGGATCGTGGTGCACATGACCATGATGTACATGATCGTGATGTTCTTCCGCGCCGATAATCTCGATTCCTCGCGAACAATCCGTGATTGCCAGCCGTGAATTCCCCGCACTCGCTATCAGATCATCCGCCCAGAAATCAAGAGCCGCTCCCACCTTCAGATAAACCGAGGCCTGCTGCACCAGCACGACTTGACCGGGTAAAATCTCAAACGCATGCGGATCCTGATCCGCGCGGCAGATCGCTTCGACTTGCACCAAATCCCCGCCCACTTCTTTCGCGATGGAAGCCAAATCGTTTGTCGAGGTCACCACGCGCAGCGGCGCTGCAAAACTTGCCGTTGAAATGAGACAGAAAAGAACAAACCATATCCACTGCGTTGATTTCTCATTTCTCATTTTTCATTTCTCATTTATCTTTATATGGCAACCCCTAAGCTGCAAGAAAAGCTTAGGGGTCCAAAGACTACGCTGATGCAGCGCAAAATAAAACTATTCTGACGACATTCGGCAGATGGATTCGCAAAAACATAAAGAGTCGTCAGTTCCTTAATAACAATCTATGGAAAAGGGGGGATTCTCCGTCTCGCTTTCTGCGAGACGAGACCTCGTTCGTCGAAGACGAACGGGGAACCTCCGGTAAGTGTTTTAGCCCCTACAACGGTTTAGTCCGCTCCGACAGTGTCGGAGCGAGATCTCGATCCCGCAATGCGGGATCGGACAAACCGCTGCCTTCCCACCGTTCCCTGATGAGCCGCGAAATGAACTTTCTCCCATGCACGGTCTTAAACCACTCTTCCCGTTTCATGGCTTCCGATCGCGTGGCGAAACTCTCCTCGTGGAGAAGTATCCACGGCCGCCATGCCTTTGTGGATTTCACAAAGCCGGCATTATGTCTTGCCAAACGTTTCAAGACATCTTCCGTTTGACCGACATACGTTCTCTCGTGTCCCTGCGAGAGCAGAATGTAAACAAAAAAACTCACGGAATCTTGCGGAGAGGGGGGGATTCGAACCCCCGGTAAGAGTTTTAGCCCCTACAACGGTTTAGCAAACCGCCGCCTTCAGCCACTCGGCCACCTCTCCAAAAATCAATATTGTTCTTTTTCCCTACAATGGTTTAGTCCGTTCCGACTCCGTCGGAACGAGATCTCGATCCCGTAAAACGGGATCGGACAAACCGCCGCCTTCAGTCCGTTCCACGAGATCTCGATCCGTTTCCACGGATCGGACCACTCGGCCACCTCTCCAAAAACCAGAAATGTCTTTTATCCCTACAACGGTTTAGTCCGCTCCGCCTATCGTGCCGCTTTAATGAATTTGATGTCTCTTTTTAGCCAGTCATTCACAATCTTCTGAACCTCAGTATTCTTCTTCCCTGCAAATGCACGCAGGAAATCCGCGATCTCCGGATCAAGATAAACCGGGAAGTTCAGTTCAACGTCGGGGCGGTAGAACTTGCCGCGTTCGCCCTTAGAAAAATCGTACTCTTTCTTCATGGCGTTCTCGCGTCGTATTGCGTTTGTTCTCTCTTTGTCGCCTTGCGTGCGGAAATGATGCGAATCCTGACAGTGGACTGGTTTACGTTTTGATAGGTATGCGAAACCACAAGTACGATTTCCGTACTATCCTTTCCTATGGTGATCCAGCGATCCTCGGCCTGATTATGTGCCTTGTCGAAGAGAGAAAGCGCATAAGGATCTTTCAGAATCGTCCCCGCTCGTTCAAAGCTCACGCCGTGCTTTTCAATGTTTTGCTTAGCTTTTACCGGATTCCACTCGAAGAGGTATTGCAACCGTTGCTTCTCCCTTCCGCCTTCATCCTTTATCCTTCATCGTGCGGAGGACGGGAGACTCGAACTCCCAAGGGCCGTAAAGCCCGGCGGTTTTCAAGACCGCTGCCTTACCAGTTAGGTCTAGTCCTCCCAAGGGCTTTCCCAAAACGAAAGCCTAAAAATATAGAACTTTTCGGCGTGAAAATCAACTGCAAATGATGTATCTTTAGCGTTATATTACAGTCACTCAGCCCTGAAAAGGTTTCATGACCCGGACTTCATTTTAAATATGACCTATTTCCGTTACATATTTCGCGAATTTTTCCCGCCTTTTATCTTCAGTTTAAGCCTGATTATATTTTTGTTTGTAATGAATTTGCTATTTCAAATGCTGGGTAAAATCGCAGGCAAGGGGCTTCCCTTAGGAACTATTGCCGAGTATTTTTTCCTCAATCTGGCCTGGATGGTGGCCATGGCCGTGCCGATGGCGGTTTTGGTAGGAACTCTGACCGCCTATGGCCGCCTGTCCGCTGACGGTGAAATTACCGCCCTCAAATCCTCCGGAGCCGGGCAGTGGCGGCTGATGGCTCCGGCCGTCATGATCGCCGGAACCGTGGCCGTTCTGGTCGTGATGTTCAACGTCCGCTTGCTCCCGCAGATGAACCACCGCTCCCGCCAGCTTCAGGCCGACATCCGCCGTAAAAAGCCCACGATGGTGCTGGAGCCGGGAGTTTTCCTCTCCGATATTCCGGGCTATGTTTTAATCGCGCGCGAAGTCAACCAGCAGACATCCGAAATGCGCGATGTCGTAGTCTATCAGGAAACCGATCCCGACTATGCCACGACCATCACGGCCAAGCACGGCCTGCTCCGCTATGAAGAATCCATCGAGAGTTTTGAATTCCTGATGCGCGAAGGTCAAATTGACCGCGCCTCCCGCCGCAAGATTTCCGAATTCCAAACCACCGCCTTCGGACGCGCGATCTTCCGCATCAGCGCGCCGGAAATGTCGCTGCGACGGACGGAATCTTCGTGGCGCAGTGAACGCGAATTGACCACCGTGCAATTGGTGGAACGACTCCGCTCCATCAAGAAGACGCCGAAGCCGAATCGCAAGGAGATCAACAGTATTGAGGTGGAGATTCACAAGAAGTTTTCGATTCCTGCTGCGTGCTTGGTCTTCGGTATTCTCGGTTCGGTCTTAGGTCAATGGGTCAAGCGCTCCGGACTTGGGGTCTCCGCCGGATACAGCATCTTCTTCTTCCTCATCTATTGGGTCTTCCTCATAAGCGGGGAGGATTTCGCGGATCGCGGCCGCGTGGTTCCGTGGCTCGCTATGTGGCTGCCGAATTTTATCTTCCTCGTTTTGGGAATCGGCCTGATCTGGCGGGAGCGAAAAGGCCAAATGGTTCTGCCCATTGACCGCATCCGCGCTGCTTTAGCGCGGCGACGGGGCGAAGAAACCAAGGAGACATAGTCTTATTTCCCCCCGTGGACGGGAGGATGGAAGGGGGGCGTATTTATCCGCCGAGGCATGTATCCTTGTCCGTCTTTGACGAGATCTCGCCAAGGTCCGTTTTCCGAATTGTGAACTGTAGCGCCGCACGGCAGTGCGCTCTTTCTCGCCGAGCAGGGTCTCCAGACCCTGCCGAAACCGCCGGGGCGGGTGTGTCCCCCGCCCGCAAGCATATTCATTTTTTTAGAGGGCAATCGTGGGTAGGCATCAGGATCGGCAACATGGAATAAATTTTATGAATCGTTCGAACAAGAAGGACGACTCAAGGCCTTGCTATCTATTCGGTGGCAGGGTCTTTTTGTTGGGAGGAATGAAGATGGTTGGTCGCGGGATAGTAGTATTGGGTATATACTTTTTGGTTGTTGCATGCGGATTTGCTCAACCGCAGCCGCCAGCGATTGAATGGCAGCGCCGCTATGGTGGCACAAGGGATGACAATTGTACCAGCCTTCTCCCTACGGTCGACGGTGCCTATCTTATGTGCGGATCGATTTATATCCTGGGCGATAGTCCAACGTATGATGATTTCTGCATCATTAAAGCCGACGTAGATGGCGATTCGATGTGGTGCCGGCATTATGGAACTGACGGTTTGGAAGCATGCTGGGCTGCGCGGGAAACATTGGACGGTGGCTATATTCTCGCGGGAGACCAATGGTCAGATAATACCATTGGATTCGATTTCATGATCTTAAAAACGAATGCTCAGGGCGACTGTTTATGGAGCAGAACGTATGGCAATTGGGATCATGATCTGTGCCACGATGTTCAGCCGACACGTGATGGCGGATACTTTCTTGTCGGAGAATCTAGTGATGAAGAAACCAATGTTGGCGTCGGCTGGCTGTTGAAAACCGATGCTGGTGGAGATAGTGTGTGGAGTCGAGCATATCGCATGGCAAGCGGAATGAATAATGATCGATTTGCTGGAATCCGGCCAACATCTGATGGGAATTATATATTGGCAGGAACAACTATGATAAATAATGATTCGCATTTCTGGTTGATAAAGATAAACGATATTGGTGACACCCTCTGGACGAAAACATACGGGAGACCGAATACGACTATATGTCGAGGAGTTCGCCAAACTACCGACCAAGGTTATCTTCTCTATGGCTGGCACGCTGTGGGAAATCGTAGATGGGACTTTTTCGTAGCAAAAACGGATAGCGTAGGTTATCTGGAGTGGAGTAAAACCTACGGGCGGGAAGATTCTGAAGAAGATTGTTATGCGGCTTGCCAGACGTCAGATGGTGGTTTTATTCTGGTCGGACAAGCGAGATTTCCGGACACATATTTTGCCGACGGCTGGATTGTTCGAACAAATGCGGACGGAGATAGCCTGTGGAGCATGCGTATAGATAACGGCGTTGGTCATGATCATTTCAACGATATACTGCAAGTCTCTGATGGCGGATTCGTGCTTGGAGGGCATTCTGATATTTGGCAGGATAGCATAATACAGGAACAAGCCCAAATGTGGCTGGTGAAGCTTGCGCCGGAAATGTCCGCAGGTGATGCGCTGCATCCCCGCAGTATTTATTTGCTCTCTGCCTATCCCAATCCCTTCAACAGCGCCACGCAGATTGCATTCACTGTACCTGTGACGCAACGCGTTTCTCTTCAGCTCTACGATGTTTTAGGACGCGAAGTGGCCGTGCTTTTGGATGAAATAAAAACGGCGGGGGCACATCGCGTGAGCTTCGACGGCAGTGGATTGGCATCGGGTGTGTATTTCTGCCGGATGGAAGCGGGAAAGGAAGCGCGGATGCAGAAAATCGTTTTAATCCGGTAGGGGCGGACCCATGTGTCCGCCCTCATGGCCGCCACATACATCTCGATTAGGCGGCGGGCTCCGTCCCGCCGCGTCATCCGGCATGACAGAGCATGCCGGCTAATCGGGACTGAATCCCCGAGACACACGCGCCGCCGCGAGGCAAAGTGTCATTCTGTTTTCCGTCTGCGGAAAACAGAATCCCTGACGTCGTAAGGGATTCCGTTCGCGGACGAACGGAATGACACGCCATACACGGCGAAGATTCCGGCACAGTGAAATCACCCCCTACCCCCAATCGAGTTGGGTGGAATGGAAAACGCGAGGGGTAAGGCCCCCCGCACGGCGAAGAAATGCAAGCGGCGGTCTCGAAAGAGACCGCCGCTTGTTTTCGAAAAATCGTGGCTATCAGTCTACCGCAATCACCAGTTTCGTGAACTGGAATTTCTCAGTCTTCTGCAGAACAACGGTGGCCGTTTGCTTGTCTTCGCTGAGCACGACTTTATAATCCGTATTCTCGACATACGAACGCGGGAAAAGCAGCACTTTGCCGATCCGTCCCACTCCCAAAGCCGAAGCCGCGAGTGTGATGCGATTGTCGGCCCGCAGATCGAGTGAATTGGGATTCTGCATCTTGTCCAGATCGGAGGTTTCCCACTTGCCCAGCGTCGGCTTGCGAATGAGTCCCTGCTTGCTCAGTTCCTTCAGGGTTCCGGTCACATACGTAACGGAGTTCATCTGACGAGCGAGAGTCTCATTCTTCAGACTCATTTCCGTCATCTGCGCCATCGCGGTCTTGCGTTCTTCATCTAAAGAGCGGATTTGATCCTGCAATTCGGCGCGGCGCGTTTCCAGATCCTTGACTTCCTGTTCTTTCTGATTGCGGGCCTGAATCAGATTCTGCCGCTCTGTGTCAATCCGCCGCTTGGTCGAGCGGGCCAACGCGTTCGGCGACAGCCGGGCCGTGCCCTGCGTGACAAACGAACCGAACACACCTTCATTGTAGTAGCTCCACACCTCAAAACCGGGCAGCAGCTCCGCGGTCAGCGACGTCTGCTCGATCATCTTGACCGCGTCTTCTTCGAGCACGCCCTTCTCCAGCAAAAACTCCAAACAAACTTTGAAGTGGCTGTCTCCCTGTTTGACCGTGTACGGTGCGGGCAGTTTGGATCGCACGTCCAATAGTTCCTGATTCAATTGATCCATCTGGCCGTTCAGAGTAATCACTTCCTGAAGCAGACCGCGATAAGAAACGTCCTTCTCCTGCTGTACGCGTTTGGCCAGAGTCTCGGCTTGCTCCGCGGTCATGCCCAGGGATGAAATCGCGGTGGTGTCGAAACTACCGTCCTGATGCGATGTGTTGTACTTGCGCACCAGATCCATAATCTTTCCTTCGCGGTCGGAGATCTGGGTATTCAGCTTATCTACGCGCAAGACCAGTTCCTGGAAGTTCTTCACTTCCGTCGGTTGGCGGCGAGAGAGAAAATGAAACACCAGCACCACCACCACTAAAACCACAACAATGATGCTGACGATCAGCGCTACACTGCCGCGGTCACTGCGACGGCGTAAGGCAAACATACGGGGTATTCCTCACTTTAAAAGAGGCTGGGTTTTTGTCGTTTGATTGTGCGCGTTCCCGAGTGCTTCGCACACGGCTCGGGAAGCGGATATTTGCGGTTGAAATATTCTGCGCGGACGCGCGGGCACGCCGGCGTGGCCTGACCGTCTCCATCCTCGCAAATCTGCAGAACGGTGATCCCGCGCGGAACGGAAAAATCATCGTTCGGATAGTCCACAGAATCATAGGCCGCGCGGATGAACGTCGCCCAAATCGGCAGCGCTGCATGTGCGCCTTCCATGCCCCGGCCCAAAGATCGCGATGGATCGTCCAAACCGACCCAAACCGCGCACACGAGAT
>RPQS01000111.1 GCA_003818605.1 Candidatus Zhuqueibacterota bacterium
CTATTCCACTGGAACGTGGGAAACTCTGTATGCCAGCACGGCTAACGATGGCTATGAGTCGTGGATAGTCACCAGTCCCACCACGACGCGGGCGCGCGTCCGTATCACCAGCGTAGGCACACCAAGCATCACCGATGTTTCCGGCGCAGATTTCACCATCATCGCCCGACCGCCGGAACTGTATCATGATCCGTTGGGAGATCTTGTGGCGGGAAGCGGTACGGTTCGGGCCATCACCTATGCCCTCGATGGATTGACAATCTCGGCCGTGAAGATGTTTTATCGGGCAGCAGGGGATTTGTTTTTCGATTCGCTCGCGCTTTCCGCTACGGGCAATCCGGATGAGTACGCGGCAAGTTTAAGCGCTTTGGTCGAGAATTCTTACGAATACTACATACAGGCAACGGACAACGTCGGTTCCTATTGCCGCCGTCCGGCCACCGCGCCTGCCGTACTCTACTCTTTCGACGTCGGTACAGCATGCGCCAACGAAATTGCCTACGACGACGGTTCGGCGGAACGCTTCAACTACGTAGATGATCTCGTGGGCGTGGCGGTGGAATGGGCAGTCAAATTCGGCCCGGTGCAAACTCCGTATATTCTGTGCGGCGCAAGTGTCGCGATTTCCCGCCTGATCCCCGATACTCTGCATCCGCCGATTCAGTTCACGGTTTATGCCGCGGATGGAGCGGGCGGTACACCCGGCACCGTGATTCAAAACGGGATTACGGGTTCCATAGGCAACGTGGCGGGAGGACTTCCGCCCGGAACGCATTGGGCTTACATCGTCCTGAAAGATGAAACGGGTAATCCGCTGGTGCTCAACTCCTCGGAATTCTATGTCTCCGTACGCAGCAATGACATCGGAGAAATTGAATCCTTTGGCCGCGACACCAACGAACCGTATCAGCACCGATCGTACTTCTACGACGCGTGCGAACTGCTATGGTACAGCGAGGATGATACGACTCTCAGCGACAACGCCTATCCCGGCAACCGGATGATCCGCGTGAACGGCTATTCGCTGCAAACGCCGACCGTGGTTATCAACCGCGTCGGCGACGTGATGAAGCTGAACTGGACGAATACGGACGCGCCGTCATATAACGTATACCATTCCACGTCGGTGAGCGGCCCGTACACTCTCTTCAACGCAACGGCGGATACGTTCATGACCGTAACCGGAACGGACACCGCCGCCATCCGGCTGTTCTACGAGGTCCGTTCCGCCATCGAATAAGGGCAGCGCTTTTCGATTCATCTTCTATCAGATGAAATCCGACCGATAAAGAAAAGACCCGGTTCACTATGAGCCGGGTCTTTCGATTCACCGTAAAAAGTTCAGCGGACAAACGCCTTCACAAGATAGAAAGAGCGAGCCTGATCTAAAACAACGCCCGTGTCCACATAGGTCGTATCGGAAGTCCAACCGATAGAATCGAACGACGTGGGGGTAAAATCCGGATCGCTGTTGCGGTAGACAACGAAATAATCCACATGATAATCGAACGGCGTCCAAGCGATTTGGATATCATCACCCACCACCTGAATAATCGCGTCGTCAATCGCATCTATCGAAGCGCGCAAGGGGATGGCTTCCATCAATCGGATGTCATCCACGTACCAGCCTTTAAAAGTTCTCACGCTGTCGCTGCCGAAGCGGAACCGTAGGTGAACGGTTTGCCCGGCATAATCGGACAGATCGGCGCGGCATGTCATCCAGCCGTGATAGCCGGAAAAGCACCGGCGGCCGGGAAGCGGGCCGAAATAGAGTCCGTTCCGCGTGGTTTGAAACGTGTCATCATAGCCGCCGTCGGGTATCACTTCGGCATAGGGACTGTCCACCGCCGCAATTTCGATCACTCCTCCGTCAAAAGCCGAGTCGGATCCGGAATCTTCCGCATCCAGCCGGTGGGAAAATGCGAGCCATGTATGAGGCTGAATGACGAGGGCGGGACTGATGAGTGCGGCATCGAGACGGTTCTGATAATTCCCCGCGCCGGAATCGCCGCACTTCCATGCTTGTGTCGGCGAGGAACTGGTCTCCGTCGTGAGATGCCATTGATCGCCGAATCCGTCCTCCACATTCGCATGTGTCCATCCGTTTTCACCGGTCTCCACGCTGTCGGACCAATAGGTGGACAGCCGGCCAAGAATTACGGAAAAATGCCGGGTCACGGAATACGAACCATCCGCGGTCAGAGTCAGACTGACGGGAATGGAATAAAAGAGGGGCACCATCGGACTCATGGCAATCTCAAAAGGATCGGCGCTGTTCACTCCCGATCCGTTCGCCGGGATGTTTCCGAAGGATCCAAGACTATCCGTGATGACGGCATAAGGATCGGACGTAGAAAGTTCGGCGGTCACATTCTGCACATCCGCGCCGAAATTGAGAACGGTTAAAAACAGCCGCCCGACCTCACCGGCCTCCCAATATCCGTCTCCGTCTCCGGACGTCTGGTCCTCGATGGAATCCGTATCGTAAACGAGAAACGGTTCAGGAGCAATGTAGCCGTGAACGGTTTGAACGGCGTCATTCAGATTCAGGCGACCTCCGGAAACCGTGAGCGTATCGAAACCGGACAGCGGATCCACGCCGTCCAGAATGATTTGCTTCAGCAGCAGAGCGGCAGAATCCGGATGATTCAGGTAATAGCGATAGAAGCCGGGACTGGCCGCGGCATGCATCAGAGCCACGGTTCCGCTGACATGCGGTGTGGCCATGGACGTACCGCTCAGAGTTCCCGTACCGGTATTGATTGTGCTGACAATGTAGGAACCGGGCGCGCCCAGATCTATGTACGTCTCCCCCCAAGCCGATCCGCTGTTCTTCAGATCGGAACTGGTGGTATTCGTTACGGAAATGATATAGGGACTCGTGCAGCTGGTGGGAATGTCTCCGTTGACATCCACGTCCCATGCTGCATTGGCGGTGGCGCAGGCGGAAAGAATGCCGGCGGCTCCCATCGCATCATACAGATCATTCCATATCGGGAAGCTGTCAGCCGTGCACCACGTTGCATTCTTGCCGAAACTCGAATTCGCGGCTACGACATTCGCGCCGATGAAACCGCCGCTGGAAAGCCATCGTGTTTTTTGCGTCAACACATAGTTATAGGCGCGCGCCACTATGGAAGTCGTAGAACTGGAACCGGCCACGATCATGAGCTTGACATTCCAATTCACTCCGCACACTTGCAGCGTGTTGTTCCCGCGCGCACCGACGATTCCGGTGACGTGCGTTCCATGATGATTAGCCGGCTCGGGGATGCTGCCGTCATTCGCATAAGCATCCCAGCCGTTGATGTCATCTACGTAGCCGTTGCCGTCGTCATCTATGGAATTGCCGGGAATTTCGTCCTCATTCACCCACAGGTTGGGCTGTAAATCCGCGTGACTAATCTTGCAGCCGTTGTCCACAACGGCTACCACGATGTCGTTGCCGCCGGGATCGGTGCCGCCGGTGGAGATATCCCAAGCCGCTGCCGCATCCACGTCCGCATCGCTTGCTTGTTCCAGACTCCATAGCGAGGAAAATAACGGATCATCGGGCGTGGTGGTGCGGAGACTGAGGTAGTGATCGGCCTGCACCCATCGGACGCCCGGCCAGCCTTTCAGAAGGCGAATTGCGTCCGGAACCGTCAGTTTCTCCGAGAGCCGAACCAGAAATACGTCCAATGCCGGAACCAGCGCTTCGCGCACTTCGAACAAAGATCCGTCCAGCAGCAACTGAGCATCCTTGAGACTCACCACATGCTCCAAACGCACAATCACCTGATCCGGCGCATACGTTGCGGTTCGGTCTTGGGACAATCCCGCCCCGCTCAGCGCAGCGATCAGAAATAAAGCAGAAATCAGGTTGAAGCACACGGATTTCACAAACATCCTCAAGGATTTTAACATTGATTTTATGACCCGCGAACCGGTGAAGTCCCGGTGTTCCGTTTATCGGGAAATTCAGGGGGTCATTATGACAAAAATGGACGCACCTAATCTGTATCTACACTGCAAGTTTCGTTCCGGTTCGGCAGACGTTGCCTTGTGATACAAAAAGGGCGGCCGGTCTGGCCGCCCCTATTCCAAACATAGGAAACCAACGAATCGGAATTTACTTGATCAACAAGAGCTTCTGCGAAGCCATGAACGTGCCAGCTTCGATACGAGCCATATAGATTCCGCTCGGCAGCGCGCTGGCGTCAAACGTCACTTTGTGCGATCCGGCTATATAATTGCGGCCGGCTAATTCGCTGACAACACGACCCGCAACGTCATACACTTTTAGACTCACGCGATCCGCAATGGGCAGCGTGAAAGCGATCGTCGTAGTCGGATTGAACGGATTGGGATAGGCAGACAGAGTATATTCCGCCGGAATTGAAGCGGTCACGTTCGGCGTAGCCGATACCATGCGGTCGCGGTGTTCGGCGCGATGACCCTCACGATCCAGATCGGCCAGATAATACCAGTACGTCGTACCGGACGCAACATTGCCGTCTACGAAAGTATAAACTTGTTCGGTGGTGGAATTGCCGTTGGAACCAACCGTTCCAATGCGGTCAAAAGCGCCGTCGCGCTGAGTGCCGCGCCAAATTTCAAAGTGATCAATGTTCTGCTCAGATGCCGTGGCAAAGCGAATTTGAATATCATCACCAGCCGGAACCGCATCAAACGAAGCTAACTGTACCGGAAGCTGGAAATCGAAATGATAGCACCAGCAGCCGGGCGTGATTAAACCGATGGGCCAGAACACGCGTACCCAAATATTGGGAATCGGGCTGAACTTGGCCGAATAGCCGTAGCTGGCAAACACTGCCGGCGGGCAGACGCAAACCGGGTCACAGTCTTCACAGCCGGGGGTGATATGGAACACCGGTTCGTCATCGGTTGGGCAATACCAAGTCACGGCAGTATAGTCATACAGACCGCCGCGGAACTGGAAGCATTCGGAACCTGGCCATTCTAAAGCATCGTGATCGGAGACGATGAGCATCGCCCCGCCCGGAACCGGTTCGCCGGGCATGAGCTCAATGGTGCCACCGGGACTCGGACAAACCAATGGCAGCGGAAGATGGAAGTAAAACTGACTGCTCGGAACAATGACGTGGGTCAGTTGTCCTTCGTCGCAGATATAATCGAACTCAAAGTCATTGATATCCAAGGCAGGATCAAAAGTATAGAGTTTGGTGTCGCCATTGCCGGCGGTGCAAGCCAAACCGGGAGCCGGATCGGAGTACACCAACTGGCCATCGAGTGTGAAACCGATAAAGCTCACTGTCACTGCATGGCCGCCACAATCAATCGTGACCCGGGCGGCATCCACGACCGTTCCGTAGCTCAAACCGGTAAAAGCAATCAATACAAGCGCTACGGCGGAAAATCTCAAAAACATTCGCAGCATATTCATCCTTGCCTCCGAAAAGGTATAGCATACCTGTCGAGAATTGATCTATTCAGTAGATCAAATATAATTTTCGCCTGATAAGAAAGCAATATCTTAAAGCATTTATTGAAATATTTTTGGAGTTCCGACTCCAGTTGTTATTATTATTCTTAAGACAAGACAGTCGAGAATAACGGTCGGTTGTTCAAGACTTCCTCCAAATGATTTCTCCAGTGCCTCCGCTATAACCATCCGAATGACCGGGATTCGCGGCAAGTGACCGGCGAAAACCTCCTCCGCAAACCGGCGTTTGCATGCATATAAATAGAAATTGCGCATACGCCGTTATTTTTTCTTAAAAGATATACTTAATACACTATATAACGCAATATTTTGAATTTAACAACCTTATTGTTCATAATTAGCTTTAAGAAATTGAAATGCTCCTATATTTTTAATGTCTTTTGTTTCGAAAAACCAAAGCATTGTTCATTTAGTCTATCGAAATGCACCAGAAATCACAATCAGGGCAAACTCGTTTGCCGGTCTGCAATGACCTGCACAACGAAAGAGCCATGAGAAAAGTTTATACAACAAGAAAAATCGAGGAATCTCGTCAAGAACGGAATGAATCCGTTGGACGGACGGTTGTCACATGAAACACCAAGCGAGCGATCCGTTGCGCGGCATATCGTTTGCGCAATAGTGTAGCGACAATGCGACGACCAGTGTGTGCACGGAGACTCGAAATGACGCAAATGCCCAAATGCCTGCTTGTAGATGACAGCGAAAGTATGCTGAATCTTCTTTCCATGTTCATGGAACATCTCGGTTTCGACCCCGTCACGGCCCATGACGGGGATGAAGGACTATCGGCGGTGAAAGAGCACCGGCCGCAATTGGTGGTGTCCGACATTCATATGCCGAACCGCAACGGATTGTTGCTGCTGCAAGACATCCGCAATCTCAATCCCGAACTGCCGGTGATTTTGATTACCGGGTACATGAACTACAAATCCGACATGAACTCGATTTCGGTGGAACCGGATGCGTTTATGGAAAAGCCTTTCACGTTGGAACAACTTAAGGCCACCGTGGAAAAGCTGCAGCCGGCGATTACCGGAGCCTGGACCGTTCCTTAAGCGGCGACTTGCGAGCGCTGCATGAGTATAAAGCCCGGCGGAGTTTTCCGCCGGGCTTTGCTTTTCCCCGGTAACGGCCGCCGCGCATGTCAAGATCAGCGACAGTAATGCTATGACTTCGCTCACCGGATCAGCATCATCTTCCTCGAGTCCACGAAGTTTCCGGCTTTGATTTGATAGATATAGACGCCGGACGCTACTTGGATGCCGGAAGCGCTCTTGCTGTCCCACATGATCCGGTATGCACCGGCGAGTCGGATGTCGTCTATTAATGTAATCACTTCCTGACCGAGTGTGTTGAAGATTTTAATCTGCACCTTCACCATTTCCGGCAGATCGAAGCGGATTTCGGTATTGGGATTGAACGGATTGGGGTAGTTTTGGTAAAGCTTGTACGTTTTCGGGACGGCAGCGATGGTTGATCCGGTGGCATGATGCCTGCCGAATTCGTCCATTAATTGTTCCTGCAGATGCAAACCATGCGATCGGGACTGCACATGCAATCCCGCCGGAATGCTGCCGAATCTGGCTTCATCCAACTGGCCGTTTCCCGGCAGCGAACCGCAGAGCAGTTGAATGTTCACCAGATCCAGAGCCACGATCAGCGAATCGTAATCTGTTAGACCGCTCTGGAGAAGATCCGTGGTGATCGTCATTGCTTGACCATACGCTCCGCGATCCAGATAGTACCCGGCCTTAACGCGCGCGCCGTGCACGCGGGTCTTATAAGCATATCCATCCACTGCGATCAAGCTGTCCACCAGCGAAACGACGCGTGCCGAATCCTGAATAAGCGGCAAGTGACGCAGCGTGGATAGAATGTGCGTAACGGATTTCCAGCGCAGATCGTAATCACTCGTGCTGCGCGCGATTTGCAGGAAGGAATGGTATGCTCCGGCGTAATCCCCGGCGGCTTCGGCGCTCAGCGCCTGAGCAAACTGGTTCTCAAGATCCTCCGGATCATCCATCCGGGCGTAAGGTCCGCGATGCAGCGGCGGCTGATTCAGGCTATTCGGTTTTGCCCCACAGGGATCGTTCGCTTTCGCCGCATGAGGCTCGAAATTGAAAACTCCGCTTGAGTCGGGATAGAAATCCGCCGTTTGCGGGTCAACGTCCCAATACTGGTTTTCCGCGTGATAGTCGGTTCCATTATCAAGCCATGTGATGTAGACGCCGCCCGCATTTCGCTGGTACCAATTGTTGTGCGAACCATTGATGATGATCGGCAGCGCGCCTTCGCCGCTCATCCAGAGGAGGGTTGATGCCGAATCGGAGATGATATTCGTATTGACGGAATTTTCATCGCCTTGTCCGATGACCGGTCCGGCTCCGGGATAAGCGCCCAGCGTGGCTTGTCGCGGGTCTTCGTTCGGAACCATAAAATCCTGCGAAGCCAAATTCTCGAACTCGCAGCAATTGAAGAACGGATCGCACACGGTTCCGGAGAAAAGCAATCCGCCACGGGTTCCGCGTCCCGCGAAGCGGCAGCCTTCGATTTCTCCTGTGATATTGACCAGATATCCGGCGGCATAGCTGCAATTCTGAATCGTATCGCCATGCATGTGCATCGTGCAGTTGCGGAGGTCCAGACCTTTGCCGTTCACCGAATCTATCCGGCAGCTGTCCATAATCATCTTGATTTCCGGCGCGTCCCAGATCATGATCGCGCCGTGCGGATTATTATCCGGCATCCTATTCCCGCTGAAGGAACACTGCCGCAGATGCACCGGATAGTCCACGCCCGACGGTTCCTGCGCGAAGATGCAGAAGGAGTCCGTGTCCATGATCTGCGCATATTCCATGTACACCGACCCGCCCTTCACGCTGATGCCGTGCCAAATGAGGGAATCGGCTATAGAATGAAAAACTACGGGATCCGTATCGGTGCCGTTGACAATCAGGCGTCCGTAGGCATCTACGGTCAATCCTGCAGAGCGGGCAAACCGGATTTCCACGCCTGCGTCAATTATCAGTTCACCGGTGACGTGGTAATCCTGAGTGATGTAGATCGGCGATATATATGTCGTCCAATGGTCATTAGGAAGCGTCGTCGGATCGTCAATGATTGATCCCGGCAACACGTATGATCGAATCACCCAACCCCCGGAGTCTGCAAGAGAAGCAACAATTAAGCGCCCGCACGCCTGCTTAATATGAATGGGCTGCATATCCTGTGCAGGCCAGCTATAATATGTTCGAGCCGCAGTTTGCAGTGAATCTGTGCGATCCCAAGTATAGAAACGTTTGGCAAACCGGTCGAAAGCCGCAGCACCAACTCCAGGGATCAATGCAACCTCATGTGTATTGTACTCGCCGGTGTCCTGCAGCATCGCCCATACCTGCGAAAATAGATGGATAGCTGTATCGGATACGGTCGTAGTCAAATGATCCACTCGCATATTGATGCCGTCACAGACATATAAGTGCGCCGTTCCGGAGGGATCTACGTATCCGTCTATATCACTGATCCAGTAGTAACCATCCCGTGCGAGTCCATTGAAACCGTAGCGAGAGACAATGTTTCCCAAACTATCGGTTCGGAAGATGGATTGTGCCACTTCATCCACAATAAAAAATTGATCGAAAGCCCAAAATATGCCGATAGGTTTCGTAATTTCGGGATTCGAGAATGTTCTTTCAAGAATGAATTCATCCGACCAATCGTCCAATCGAAAAATGCCGATTTTTGCGCCGTACCAAAACGCCACCGCAATGCGATCAGTCTGACGACTAAAATACGTTGATCGTACGATCTGGCACATGGCGGCAGCATCATCCATAGATGTATCTGTCAATATGCCAGATCGGATGATATCTTCTCCATGAAGCGAATCCTGTTGGTTAATTCTGAACGTAGTAAAATGGTTGTCAAAAGCGTCCAGAATCACTAATCGGTAGTCCGCATCTGAGAATTTTAGAACTTCAATATCCACCGGATGCGTAGGACCCGAATATGCGGAATCCGTTGTGGCCAAGAACCAAGATGGGGATAAACTGCCTACATAGGGAATTCCCAATAAATAGTCTTCAGGCGTAAGAAACGACTGTGCCGAAGCAGCGATGACAAATCCTAAAACGATGATGAGGACATATTTGTACATGGGAGATTTCCTTTCGTCATCGTTGTTGCTGCTGGTTCTTCTTTTCAAGCACACTTTGTCTCGTGGTTGCGTAGAAACTGCGGTTGGCGCTGGTGTCGTTCGGGACATTCATTCTTGGACTGACTATGGTACCATATTTAAAATAACAGCGATCCATATATTGTAAAGCGGCATCATATCGTTCCAATCTCACTGCTGCTAAGTAAGCCCATTGGAGCCCAAAATGGGACTCCCAGCCAAGCGTGGAAAAGGAATCGGCATAGCTGAGTACTCTGCCCCATTCGTGAGCGGTCGTAGCCAATAGAATGTAAGAGTCTCGCATGCGAACTACGTCACGATCCGAACACGGCGGCTTAATTTCCAGTTCGCGCGACATCTCAATGGCACCATATTCCGGGTGATTGAAGTGAACGAGAAACCGCAGGCGGTACCCGGTCAGCTCGTTCGGCAGACGAAACCGGAAGCAGTACTCAGGAAAGCGCCAATCCGACGTAGGCACTTGCCCATTTGCCCGCCAAAGACTATCACTTTGCACTTGGTACCATGTCAGATAATACTGAATCTGCAATTCAGGAAGAACGCTTGATGAAGGTAATACGGTACTGTCGGGACCTGTCGCAGTCACTTCAATCGTCAAACCGGCAGGCCATGTCCAATCCGTAATACCGTGAAAAGGCGGATCTGCTTGATTCGGACCGGCTGGTATGACAGTTACACTTAGATTAGCAACTCCGCCCGCAATGGTTCGGAAAAGGGATGGATCCTTTTCGTAACATTCGCTCCAATTGCCGTTGAAAAGCAACCGCAGCTTATATCCGTTTGCCTGTGCAAACGCCAAATGAGTTGTGATAAATATAAATAGCACGCACAATGCGGCAGAGTGCGATATCAGACTTTGGATTTTATCATGTGACGTGTGCATTGGTTCCTCAATTCTTTCGATTCAATGGCCGGAGATCCTCGCGTGACAATTTAAATCACGTTGTATCTTATGGGCGTATGTGTTTGTAAGCCTGACAGTTTTGGGGGGGGGCAGAGCAGTAACCCGTACCCCAAATCCATCTTTCCCAGGTGTGATCTCCATCAGGAGGTCCTTGAGGAGGGTAATCCATGAAATTAACGTACTTCATCGGGCACCAAAATGATCCGTAATAAAGAGGAGAATGATCTGGGATGCTAATGGTATGCCCAAGCTCGTGCACGAATGTCCGAATGATATACTGATCGTAAACGCGTTCAGCATCCTCAGGCGGAAGAGGACTCTCTTCTTGTTGTTGCCAGCTACTCACATCGTCAATGTGCTGCCAGCGATAGATATTAACCACTTGCACATCAGCTAAACCCCAGAAAGCGGAATGCGCAAATGTTGTTACACCATAATCGCTCGCCGGTGTTCCATCGCTGATATTAACGAGCACTTTAATTTGATCGGCCTGTGATATTCCTCCGAGCGGATCGTAGCCGGCATCACACAACGGATTATCATCCCAGTTCCCCGCACAGAATTTATTGGACTTGAAGTCTAAGAATTCCCGCTCGTCCGAGTAAGTCTCAAACGGCGCCAACGACATGTCAAGCGCAAGGTATCCCGATGACGTCGCGAAGGCCGAAAATGCCTCGGGAGGCATGGCTCCGTCCACGTTGTCAATAAAGACGGTTGCGTTCGTGTACGTATGCGTCCGTAAATGATTTTGCCCTACGATAAATCCCCTGTATTCTTCCCAGTAGGTGAATCCGTCTCCGTCATTATCATCATCTCGCTTCCATTGTTCGTAATTCGGCGGGATCTGTTGCGGATCGGAAGCCTCGTTGGAGGAATTGCCCGTTTCGTATGCCGAGAGATCCCCCTCCGCCGCATAGTCCAGGACGCGGACATTCAACGGAGTGATCCCCGGCGCCAGAAGCTTTCGAAATGTAAAAACACTTCGATCACCAACAAATAAATGGCTGATAAGTTCCCAGTGATTGGGATCCCCGTGTTCCATCAAGTCCGGAACTATATCGCTGATGGTATCTTGTTCTGTCGGTCCGACGGGATAGTTCATACATCGTCCTTCATAGGTTGACGTACTTAATACCGCCGTCACATTTATAGTCTTATTCACAGTAAATTCGTAGACGAGAACGTCACCAAAATTTCGCACCGGATCCGAACCGCTTGCAGACCGTAATGCAATCTGCTTTGCGGGATCCGGATTCATTGGATCGAATTTATCATAGTTCGGCGCGATTTGCCTGCCAGCCGAATGCTCAACGGGACGACCTAAACAAATTCTGTCCCGCACTAAACAATAATGGCTGAATGTCGTTGCTTTCGCTATTCCCCCATTGCAGCTATAAATGGTTGACACGTCAAATCCACACGAGGCTCCGGTCCAACATGGAACAGTCCCAGGACCGTATGTTCCCGGATCGGGATCGGTATTATTAGCGCAAGACATCGCGCAATAGTCAAGACATGGACAATGGACTGGAATACCACATAAATCCTTATTACATACCCAATATTCGGTGCTAACATTCATGAAATAAAAATAGTTATATCCGGGGTATGGGCTAAGAATTTCCCCCAGATAAATATAGGTTATCGAGCATTTCGGACAAGTAAATTGAGTCGCCCAAGAAATGGATGCCGCACACACTGTAAACGTACAAATTATGAGAATAGATGCCAGCTTCTTAGAACGATGCATTGTTTTCCTCACAAATCAATTTCCATCACTGCTGCAATCGTTAACAATAAAACCTCGCCGCCGAATAGCGGCAAGGCCGGAATGGACTTCAGTTGGAATTAAGCCGCCAGTCTACCATCACGCTGCCGAACCGCTGCCGCATAATCCTGCCTCCCGTGCCGGATGCCCATGTTGACAGACAACACAATACTGAAAAAAAAAAACAAAAGTCAAGTAAAATGTAACTGTACCATTAAATCCAATATAGGATTTCGGCATTTCATTGAACAGACGGGCATGCGAAATATTTTACGCACTTTTCATGAATATCCGGTTCATCAAACCGCCAAAGCCCTCCACGGCCGGATAGGAATCATTCGGCAAATAAAAGCCCCCGCCATGATGGCGGGGGCTTCGCTTGCAGCTAAGACATATTATCGGATCAGCATGATCTTCTGATGCGTGGTTTGAGAACCGGAGGTCAGCTTCAGGAAATACACTCCCGATGTCTGAGCCGCCGCGTTCCAGGAAACGGAATGCGTGTCCGCCGGCAGATTGCCGTTCACTAAATCCGCAACCTGCCTGCCTAGAGCTTATCTTAAAAATATCGGAGGAGAATCAGGATGCAGGCGAGGTGGAGGAAGCCGAGGTAGTTCTCGATCCAGTACTCGTAGCGCACCGGGATTCTTCGGAACTGCGTGAGCCAGGC
>RPQS01000112.1 GCA_003818605.1 Candidatus Zhuqueibacterota bacterium
CACGATTTGAATTGCCGCCGCCGCATAAACGACAAAGCGGAGATTCGCAACTCCCGGATAACGGACTATGCCCAGCGTAACGTTCAGAATAAAAATGAAAAGCAGCGGAAAAATCGTGAAGCTATAGACCAGCCACGGTCGGCGTTCGACCAGCGAGGCCGGACGCGGAAAATACATTTGCAGAAGCAGCCAGAATCCGCTGAAAAAAAATCCTGTGATGCCCATCGTCGCCAGAAAGAATCCCTCGTAGGGAATGCGGAAAGCGGCCATCTGCGCGAACATCGGCATAAACGTGCGCGTCATGAACGTGGCCATGGAAAAACTGTACAACGCCAGCACGCGCACGGCAGGGCTGTTCGGCCGCTTGATAAACGTCCAGAATCCGAGACCGAGAAACGATAAAAAGATAAAAGCTTTAAGAACCTGCAGCGCGCATACGCTGACGCGCAGCGACGGGGCAACGGGGCGCGTTTTGATTTGTGATTTGAATTCCTGTCCTTCGTGCCGGAAAGTAATATCCACGATGCGGCCGGGAGCATGCGCCACTTCCAGAACGTTGATCCAGCAGTTGAATGTCGCGGCGGAATCGGCAATAGTCAGAATCGTGTCTCCGCGAACCGGATAGGGCGGCGCGACAAAATCGTCTTTATCCACGTTGAAAAAACGGATGCCTTTGTCATCTCCGTCAACCGAGCAGAGTACGAAACCGGAGCGGCTCCAATTCGCCACGCGTGTCACATCGCGGGTCAATAACAACATGCCGACAGCGAACACGACGATGCCCACCACGATGATAACGCCGCGAATGATTTTATCTTTGATGTGAGGCGACATTTTTAGCTTCGCTTGTTAGAACCGGTTCCCGTTTAAAAATGGGGCGTCAGTCCGCCATAGACCGCAGCACGCGCACGCGCGCTTCGGTGGGCGGATGTGTGCTGAATAAGGCAGAAGCGCTGAAGGAATAATTGTAAATCGGATTCACAATAAACAAGTGCTGCGTGGCGCGATTCGCGAATTCGAGCGGTTTGAGCACGGATTGCTGCTCGAGTTTCTCCAACGCATTAGCCAATGCCAGAGGATTGCGCGTGAGTTCCACGGAAGCGGCGTCGGCTAAGAATTCGCGTTTCCGCGAAATGGACATTTGCAAAAGCATGGCAAACAGCGGAGACAGAATCACGAACAGCAGCGCGATCACGGCCACAATCGCCCCCGCTCCTCCGCTGCCGCGTCCGAAGCTGCGGCGTCCGATGCGGCCCATGCCGAAACGGGAACCTCTCCAGAATCCGTCCGCGAGCAGAACAACCGCGCCGACTAAAGCGGAAACGAGCATCATATAGCGGATATCGAAATTGCGCACGTGGCTCATTTCGTGGCCGATCACCCCTTGCAGTTCTTCGCGGTTCAGCGTGTTCATCAAACCCGCCGTCACGGCAACGGAGGCATGATCCGGATCGCGCCCCGTGGCAAAGGCGTTGCAGGAGTCCGAATCTATCACGTAGACTTTCGGCATCGGCAAACCGGCGGCAATGCGCATTTCATCCACGACATTGATAAGCTGCTGCTCGGTTTCCGCAGACGCTTCGCGCGCGCTGCTGAGTTCCAGAATCGTGCGATCCCCTTCATAGAAAGCCGCAATAACCAATGTAATCGAAATCGCCGCCGCGCCGACTAATCCCCACATCCCGACGCCGAACCACAAACCGAACGCCACGCCGATCATCATGATTAAAATCGGAAATCCGATAATCAGCACGATGGAGTTCAAATGGTTGTCACGGATTTCGGCGGCGAAATCTTTGCGGTAGCGATGTAATTTCCGTTCCAACCGCTGCGGCTGGATTTTTTCTGCCGCTTCAGCGAACACGCCGCCGCAGAGTCCGCACATCAGCACGGAATCGCGATTTTGTTCATAGCCGCATTTGGGACAAGGCTTCATGGAAGAAAACGCTGAAATACTGAAACACTGAAACGCTGAAAGGAGGAACCCTCTTTTCGTCCCCCCGCATGCGGGGGGAGAGACAGATTCCGGGCACGTCCGCTGAGCGAGATCTCGTTTTCAACGGACGAGACGCATGCCTCGGCGGTTGAATTATTATTTGATCAGCAGCAGTTTTGTGGTCGCCGTTTGCGAAGCGGAAGTCAGGCAGCAGAAATAAAGGCCGCTGGATAATCCGGATGCATCGAAAACGCGCGCGTGTTCACCGGCAGTCAGCATTTCATCAGTGAGAACGGCTGCTTGTCTGCCGAGCACATCGTACACGATCAACTTCACCCGTTCCGCTCTGGGAAGCGAGAAGCGAATGGTCGTGCATGCATTGAACGGATTGGGATAGCATGGATGAAGCGCGAAAGACGGATGCAATACCGCTTCATTCTTAACACCCATTACGATGCCAGCGATGCGTAGAGTCGCCGGATCGTTATTCCAAAGGAATCCAACGTCAATTCTGTACTCCGCAGAATTACGGAAGTAGGCAGTATCCGCGGCTTCGAACTGCGCCTGATCGGCTACCCAAGGCACCCGACAGTCGTTAATGGTGACACTCGCTGGTCCGCCCATTACGCCATGCACGCAAAATATCATCTTGCGCGTTGCGGGAACTCCCGTCCATCCCGCGAACGTTTGCTCCAGATGAATATCAAAATAAAATCCCGACCATTGTGCGGTAAATCCGATTGTCTCATAAAGACCGTTGGCAATCGCATTGGGATTCACGCCGTCGTCATTGTATAAAGTGTACTCAAACGATGATGCTGTAGGGTCGGGATAGACATGGACGATCAGCGTGTCCGTATTGTAATCTCGCGTGGTTTCGATGGGTGGAATCATCGGTACGAAGCTGCCTGCTTTCACATAGAGTAGCATACGGTCCAATAGACTGTAGGTATAATACCATCGTTCCCCTGTGATCCATAAACAGTTTTGAAAGAAATCGAACCAGGTACCTTCGGGAAGGTAGAGCATACGCAGGCTCGATCCGGGTTCAAGCATCGGCGCAACGAGAAAAGCGGAGCCCCACATGTATTCGTCGTGCGAATCCAATGCGCCCTGCCCCGATTGCTCGAAAAATAGCGGACGCGCAAGCGGCATTCCCGTCATCGCATTTTCGTAAGCAAGCGTGTAGTTGTACGGCAGCAAGGCATAGCGCAGGCGAATGAAATCGCTGACGATCGCGCGCGTGTCGGGATCGAAATACACCGGCTCGGTGGTCGCATCCACGCCGTGCGCGCGCATCACGGGACAAAATGCGCCGAACTGCATCCAGCGAATGTAAAGTTCGGGATTCTGCGGACCGCAGGCAAAGCCGCCGAGATCGGAACCCATATAGCCCACTCCGGATAATCCCATGCTGAGCAAGATCGGAATCTGCGCCTGCAAACCTTCATACTGCCGCTGCACATCGCCCGACCACGGAAACGTGCCGTACCTTTGCATCCCTGCGTAGCCGGAGCGGATGAGATTGAACAAACGCACGTTCGGATAATTCGCGCGATAGCCTTCGTAGAGCCGCTTGGCCCACAAGAGAGAATAGACATTGTGGACGCGCGCGGCGCTCCCCGCGTAATGCAGCATATTGGACGGATGCGCTTCCGGTTCACCCAGATCGCTCCACCACCCGCCCACTCCCTGCTGAATCAGAGTGTTATAACGGCTCCACCACCAATCGGCGGCGGCGGGATTGGTGACATCGAACAGCCCCGCCGAACCCGCCCAGAAATCGGAAATCACTACGGGCTGACCCGTTGAATCATGCGCGAGAAAACCGGAGGCGGCGGTCGTTCCATAATTCGAGGACGACTGCAGAATATATGGCTCGGTGATGAGAATGGTTTTCACGCCGACCGAATCGAAATCGCGCATCATGTCCGCAGGATCCGGCCATTGGCTGTAATCCCAGTCGAAATCGCCCATCTGCCCCCAGCCGAACCAATAGAGATCGAGAATGATTGCATCGAGTGGAATGTGTTCATTGCGGAAAGCGTTGACCAAAGCGCGCGCTTCACCCACATTGTGATAGCCGAAGCGGGATTGCAGATATCCCAATGCCCACAAAGGCGGCAGCGGCTGCCGTCCCGTGAGTTCCGTATAATGCTCCAGAACTGACGCGGGATTATTTCCGGCGATAAAATAAAACGAGAGCCTTCCGCCTTCCGCGGTATACTTAAGCCAATCCGGCGATGTGTTTCCAATATCCATCGTGGCCGGATAGGGATCATCGAAATAGATTCCCCAATTGCGCGACGAGAGCAAAAACGGAATAGTAATACTGAGATCCGCCGCGCCGAAGCCGTAGCAGTAATCGGGGGAATTGTAGGAAGTCAAAAGTTGTCCGCGGCGATTCAGCGGCAGTGCGCGTTCGCCGCCGCCGTAAATGCGTTCACCGGCGGACATCTTCTTGCGCAATCCACGCGATGCACCGTTCCAGAAAAAACTGCACGTATCCGTCGCCGGAGCTTCACCGAGCCCGAAAGCAAGCCGCAATGGATAAAAGGAAACGTTCAAATGAATGCCGCCGGACGGGAGGATAAACAGCATGGATGAATCATTCCGTGTCCACAGCCAACCCGGATTTCCCGGCGGCAGAGTGACGACATCCGAAGTATCGGGCTGAATCAATCCGTCCGGATACAACGACACCTTGATGATGTTATCCGCGTACATCGTGACCGTCATTTTCGGAACGCCTGCGGCGAACTGCCATTCGTTCAATCCCAAAGGGGCATCAAACGTCATATTGCCCATCTCTTCCGCACATACGATTCCTGCGCAGATAATGAGAGCAAACAATATTACGGACAGCGTTTTCATGGATGAACCTGTTTTACCGCAGATCCACTTTCACCGGTTCTTTTTCGTCCGCGGGCACTTCGTAGAACTGCTCCTTCGTAAAGTTGAAGGAGTTGGCGATGATGCTCGAAGGGAACATTTCGATCTTGTTGTTGATCTGCATCACCGAATCGTTGTAATACTGCCTCGCAAAGGCGATCTTGTTTTCGGTGGAGGTCAATTCTTCCTGCAGCTTCATCACGTTCTGATTGGCTTTCAGATCGGGATAATTTTCCACCAGCGCGAACAGCGATTTTAGCGCTCCGGTCAGCATGTTTTCCGCCGCCGAAACTTCCGCCGCACCGTGCGCGCCCATCGCCTTGCCCCGCGCTTCGATCACTTTAGCCAGCGTTTCCTGCTCATAGGACATGTAGTCCTTGACCACTTCCACCAAATTGGGAATGAGATCGTGCCGCCGCTTGAGCTGCACGTCAATCTGTGCCCACGCGTTCTTCACCTGATTGCGCATGCGTACAAGGCCGTTGTAAAGACCAATCGCCCAAAAGATCAGAACAAAGATGAGAATAATAAAAAACAGACCGAACATGGAAACCTCCCGGAAGAAGAAAAAGCTGAAACGCTGAAATGCTGAAAGAAGATTCCGGAGGGTCTATTGACCCTCCTCTGCGCACAATCGAGATTTGTCCTATTTTTGTCAGGCAAGGCGGCTTTAGCCCCTTGCTTTGCCTTCCCACAACGGGTTGAAACCCGTTGCCTTGCCGTGGAATATACTTTTAAAGCGGATCCTACCGCGCTCGCAATTCCGCGCGGTAACGCCAGTTAAGAAGAAATAGAATTCCAACAATAAAAAGCGGACCACTCATCGCCGCAAAACCATACCACGGTAGCTTTCCCCAGCTCATCACGATAAAGAATACGGCAAGGAAATTAAAGAGCAATCCGCCGATCCATTCCCGCCGCCAGGAGACGATGAGAATCAATACAACCAGAAACGTCGTAGGCAGCAAATGAATCAAGAAACCCAGAATCATTTCCCAAAATCCATGGCTGCCGTCGAACACATCGAAAGCGAACAGGCTGATAAACGCCGCGAACAGCATGCAAATAATCCGGGGCGTCCAGAAGAGCCAACGCTTGGCCGCAGCGTTCATAACCAACTCTCTTTCCTGCGCGCACGGGCACGCCATATCGCCGTTGTCGGTCTCCTGACCGGCAATGGCGAAGTTATCAAAATCGCGAATCGCGAAAACTGGAATCGTTGAAGAGACTGAACAGCATGGCATAATCCGGAATTGTGCCTAAAAATCCCGGCAGACCAAGGAAACCAAAGCAGCCCGGATGGCGTTTCTTTATCATCCATACTTGACAATCAGGAATGTGCATTTCCCACCATTATGAAGATACAAAAAATTATAGTATCTTCAAAGTCCCGGCAGGATGTGTAAGTTTCACAAAACCATTCTCTTGTAATGATTATTTTTCTGGCAATTGTGCTGACCATCATGGGTCTGATCCACTGGTTTCTCTATGCCCGGCTGGTCAGCGCCCTCGAAATCACCAATCCGGCGCTCCTCTGGCCGCTGCGGATTTTGGCCGTTTTTCTGGCTGTATCGTATTTCATCGCCCACATGACGGAGCGGCACGGCCCGGAGCCTCTGACGCACGCGATCCATTGGATTGCCTCCAACTGGCTCGGCCTGATGTGGGCGTTTCTTTGGATCACTTTGATTTTGTATTTGGGCAAGATTTTTTTAATTGCGACGGGGGTCTGGTTCAAATTCGATGCCGCCACAATTACAGCTATCGGCAGATGGACGGCCTACGGAACCATAGCCGTCGCGATTTTGTTGTGCGGCTACGGAATGAAAATGGCCTACGGTCCGGCGCGAATCGCTAACGTGCGCGTGCCCATAAAACACATCACGCCTGAATTGCGCGAACTAAAAATTGCGGCGGCTTCGGATTTTCATTCGGGCGTTTTGGTCAACCGCAGGCTGATCGAACGCATGGCCGGGCAGATTATGAGTCTGAAACCGGATTTGATTTTACTGCCCGGAGATTTGGTGGATCGCTCCGCGGATAATTTGATGGGCATGGCCGATGCTTTTCACAAATTGCAGGCTCCATTCGGAGTGTACGGCACGACGGGCAATCATGACTATTACGTGGGATTGAAAGGCGCGTTGGAGTTTCTGCGCGCGGCGGAAATCCGCATGCTCATGAATGAAACCATCGAATTGCCGAACGGATTGGTGATTGCGGGAATCGAGGACCGCACCGCCAAGCAGTTCAAGCTGCCCCGGCCCACGCCGAAAGCCCTCTTGAATCCGGTTGCGGCAGACAAACCGACAATATTTTTGAATCACACGCCGGATGCCAAGGAAGCGGAGGAAGCGATTGCCGCGGGAGTGGATTTAGTGCTCTGCGGTCATTCGCATGCCGGACAAATCTGGCCGTTCTCGATTTTATCCGGCATGGCTCATAAATATCATTGGGGACTTTACAGATTCGGAAAAGGCTCGGTGTTCACTTCGTGCGGAATCGGTTTCTGGGGTCCGCCGATGCGCATTGGCGCGCCGCCGGAAATTGTATTAATCCGTCTTGTCGGCGAAAACGAACCCGCCGCCGTAGAATGGACGAAGTAACGATGAACGCGAAATGATGAACCGTAGGGGCGCAAGGCGTTGCGCCCGTTCTTCCGCCGTGGCGGGCGTGTCGCCCGCCTGTGTTTGTCCGCCGAGGAGGGTCGCTGACCCTCCCGGAATCTTCTCTTCTCTCCACCCGTTCATGGGGGATGAAAAGAGGGCGTATTTATCCGCCGAGGCATGCATCCTTGTCCGTCTTTGACGAGATCTCGCTCCGCGGACATGCCCGGAATCTTTCTTGCGCAATTACCGCAAGGTGCGCCGAGGCGGGCGCCCTCACCCCTCGCGTTATTCCGCCGAGCAGGGTTTCCAAACCCTGCCGAAACCGCCGAGGCGGGTGTGTCCCCCGCCCGCAAGCATATTCATTTTCCGGAGGGTGATCGTGGGTAGGCATCAGGATCGGCAACATGGAATAAACTGTATGAATCGTTCAAGCAGGAAGGACGACTCCGGGCCTTGCTATCTCTTTGGTGGCGAGGTCTTTTTGTTGGGAGGAATGAAGATGGTTGGTCGCGGGATGGTGATATTAGGCTGGTTTTTCTTGGTTGTTGTATGCGGATTTGCCCAGCCGCAGCCGCCAGCGGTGGAATGGGAGCATCGTTATGGAAGATCAAGAGACGATATTTGCACGGCGGTTCTTCCGACGACTGATAGGGGATTTCTGATGTGTGGGAATATGTACCGCCAAAATGAAACTCAGACGCTCAATGATGTCTGTATCATTAAAACAACTATGAATGGCGATTCAATGTGGTCTCGGATTTACGGAACAGACGGCTGGGATATATGCAGGGTGGCGAAAACGACGTTAGATGGGGGATGTGTTCTCGCGGGTGATCAATGGTCAGATAGTACTATCGGATTCGATTTCATGTTATTGAAGATTAATGCTGAGGGTGATAGTTTGTGGTGCAGGCACTATGGCAACTTAGACTATGATCTGTGCCATGACGTTCTGCCGACACCTGACGGTGGATATTTTCTGGTGGGAGAATCCAGTGACGAGGAAGCAACTATTGGTGTCGGATGGCTGGTAAAAGCAGATACGAACGGAGACAGTGTATGGAGTCGAGCATATAGCGTAGCGGGCGGTATGAATAATGAACGGTTCGCCGGGATCCAACAAACGTATGATGGAAATTATATATTGGCCGGGACAACGGGAGGTTTACACAGTTCTCGTTTCTGGCTGCTGAAAATCAATGCTGACGGTGATACTCTCTGGAGTCAAACATACGGAAGACCGGATCACAACCGTTGTCGCGGCGTTCGACGAACCTCGGATCAAGGTTTCATACTCTTCGGCTGGAATGCAATGGGGGATAGGCGATGGGACTTTTTTGTCGTAAAAACAGACAGCGCAGGCAATCTGGAGTGGAGTAAAACCTACGGGCGGGAAGATTCTGAAGAAGACTGCTTTACGGCTTGTCAGACATCGGATGGCGGTTACATTTTTGCAGGCGGGGCGCGATTTCCGGACACTTATTTCGCCGACGGCTGGATCGTTCGAACAAATGCAGAAGGGGATAGCCTTTGGAGTATGCGGATTGATGGCGGTGTTGGTCATGATTATTTCAATGATGTACTCCAAGTCTTGGATGGCGGATTTGTGCTTGGAGGGGGATCAGATATCTATGTGGATAGTGTAGTTCAGGAAGCATCCGAAATGTGGTTGATCAAACTTGCATCCGAAATGTTCGCAAATGAGAAGCCTGTTCCTCGCAGCGTCTATTTGATATCCGCCTATCCCAATCCGTTCAACAGCACCACGCAAATTGAATTCACGCTGCCCGTGACGCAGCATGTGTCACTTTTTCTCTATGACGTCTTAGGCCGCGAAGTGGCTGTGCTGTTGGATGAAATGAAAACGGCGGGAGAGCATCGCGTGCGATTCGATGGCAGCGCGTTGTCATCAGGCGTGTATTTCTGCCGCATGGAAGCGGGAAAAGAAATGCGGACGCAGAAAATTGTGCTGATGAAATGACCCCCCTCTCATCCCCACGCAATCTGAAGAAAGGATGAAGGATGAGGGATGAAGGAGGAAAGGAAGAAACCGTAGCCGCGCACGGCAGTGCGATCCGGACAACGACCCCCGCCTCGGCGGAAGAAGCGGGGCAGGCGAAGAATGCAGACGCCTTCCGCCGCGACGCAGGAAAGGATGAAGGAAGAAAAGCGGAAAAGATTCCGGCCGGGTTGCGGAAGACCTTAACCCGGCTCGGCGGAAAAGTAATACGCCCCCCCCTTACCCCCCCGTAAACGGAGGGGGATATTAACGAGCAAGGGGCACGGAATGATCCGTGCCCCGGCTTTTTCTCTGGGAAGGCAGTCCGGCCGCGCCAGCCGGTTCCTCCTCACTCCCGATCCATGTGCATGTTGATGCCCAGATCGCGGGCCTTCTTCCAGAGCGTCGTACGATCAATCTTGAGCAGCCGCGCAGCACGGAGAACATGTCCGCCCGCCGCAGAAAGTGCGCTCTCGATAAACATCTTTTCAAAGCTGCGCAGAGCCGGCTTTAACGGGCCGGGCGCCAGTAATTCACCGCTGTCGGATTTGGGCTGACTGAAAACCGGCGGGAAACTGGCTGGACCGGAAACCGGCATCCATCCCGGCACATCACCCTGCGTGGGAATAGTCCGGTTGAGAAAGCTCAGGGAATCCGCGCGGATTTCCGTACCGGTAGTGGACAGAATCGCGCGTTCGATGGTGTTTTCGAGCTCCCGCACATTGCCGGGCCAGTTGTGGCCGAGCAGAATGGCCATCGCCTCATCAGTAATCGTATAAAGACCTTTGTTGAGGCGGCTGCCGATTTTATCGAGGAAATGCGCGCAGAACAGCGGAATATCTTCACGCCGTTCGCGGAGCGGGGTCACCGTGATAGGCACTACGTTCAAACGGTAGTACAGATCCAAACGGAAGCGGCCTTCCTGAATCTGCCGTTCGAGATCGCGATTAGTGGCGGTAATCACGCGGATATGCACGGGGATGCGACGGTTGCTGCCCAGCCGCTCGATTTCACGATCCTGCAAAACGTTCAGCAATTTGACTTGCGTAGAAAAAGACAGATCGCCGATTTCATCCAGGAAGATGGTTCCGCCTTCGGCCAGCTCGAACTTGCCCATGCGCGATTGCTTGGCATCGGTGAAGGCTCCGCGTTCGTGGCCGAAGAGTTCGCTTTCGAGCAGGGTTTCCGGCAGGGCAGCGCAGTTCACTTTTACAAAAGGTTTGGAGGCTCGCGGCCCTTCATAGTGAAGGGCACGGGCTACCAATTCTTTTCCGGTTCCGGTTTCACCGCGGATCAGTACGGTAGAATCCACTTCGCAGACTTCGCGAATGACATCGAACACGCGATGCATGGCGGTGCTCCGCCCGACCAAACCGCCTAATTTGTGATCGCCGCCGAGGCGGCGTTTCAGCTTCTCAACTTCATTGGCCAATCGCACATTGGACAGCGCGAATTCCACCGCCGCGGCCAAAAGGCGCGGATCATGCGGTTCGGTCAGATAGTGCGTGGCTCCTTTGCTCATAGCCGCCGCGATATCACCGGTTTCTCCCTCGTTCGAATAAACCAACACCGGCAGATTATGATGCGTATCACGAATGCGTTCGACAAGTTCAAGGCTGGAGAGTTGCTGCAGCTTCATATCGCACAGCACGAGATCCACCGCTTCCGTTTCCAATCGTTCGAGCACGTGATTGGGATCGGATTCCGTCAACACTCGATAGGGATTCTCAGCGCGGATATTCTCGGTGAGCGTCTTGAGCGTTGAATGTTCTTCGTCAATGATGAGTAAGGTCTGTTCGGGCATATTTTGAACTCTCCACGTTGAGGTTTCGGGTGGAGCCCCGCATAGAATTTCTTGCATGCGGGGAGAGTACGGCGGACATGGAGTGGCGGCTCCATTTTAATCTTCTATCAGTCTATCGGCAGAAGCGGCGCAAATCTTGAATAGCGGTTGAAAAAGCAAAACGAGCCTCGTGATATAGCAAGGTTGTCTATTCCGCATTGCAATATATTGTGTTTGCAGCAATTGTAACAACATTTTCAAATGCGGACTTCCACGCGATGTTTGACTTTGAGTGTAAGGGAAGGTATATTTTAAAGTTTGGGGTATTGTCTCGGTTCGGGAGGCAAAATCGCCGGTGACATTGGTTCGTTTGACCAGTTTTTCAGGATAGAATCAGTCCCGGAACGTACTTTTCTGACGCAAATCAACAGAGCGGGAGGCCGGATGCGGCGAAGTTTACAGAAATGCAGGCTTATGCCATGTGGACCGTACCCGGACAACTTGACTTCGAGCGCAACTCTCCATCTTTCGAGCGAACCCTTCTGGGTTTGCCTCCTCTAAATCGCAACCGGTAAACCAAACCCGGCATTAAATACTATGCATCTCTATCAAGGCGTATGGGTGGCACTGGTCACCCCGTTCAAAAACGGCAAAGTGGATGAACCCGCTTTGCAGCAGTTGGTTCAGGATTTGGCGGGCCGCGGCGTACGCGGTTTTGTTCCGCTCGGAACTACGGGAGAATCGCCGACGATTACCGCCGAGGAAAGACGCAGAATCATTGAACTTTGCGTGGAAGCGGCGGGCGACGTGTCGGTGGCACCGGGCTGCGGCGCGAACAACACGCAGCACACCGTCGAAATGGTCAAGGAGGCCGCGGAACTCGGCGCGAGCGGAGCGATGGTGGTGGTTCCTTATTACAACAGACCCACACCCGAAGGGCTCATTGCGCATTTCAAAGCCGTAGCCGACAGCACCGATTTGCCGCTGATGATTTACAATATTCCGTCACGCACAGGATCGAACATGCTGCCGGAGACCATCGAGAAGCTGGCCGATCATCCAAACATTGACGGAGTGAAGGAAGCCACGGGAAATATCGAACAGGTGGCCGATTTATGCGCGCGCGTGGAAGGCCGGTTAAATGTTCTTTCGGGCGATGACGCGCTTACGCTGCCGATTCTGGCGGTGGGCGGTGAAGGTGTCGTTTCCACGCTGGGAAATTTGGAGCCGGAACCTTTAGTGGAATTAGTGGATATTTATTGGAAAGACAATCCCGTGCGTGCTCTGGAACTCCACCGCAGGCTTGCGCCGCTCGCAAAGGCGATGTTTATCGAAACGAATCCCGCTCCGATTAAATGCGCGCTGTGGATGGAAGGCAAAATTCAAAACGAACTGCGGCTGCCGATGGTGCCGGTAAAAACGGAAACCCGCGAAAAAATCGCGAAGGCGGTGCGTGAGTACCGTCAAAATGTGAGCGCGCTATGAGCAATG
>RPQS01000113.1 GCA_003818605.1 Candidatus Zhuqueibacterota bacterium
GACAACCCGTCTTTCCCGCCTTATCTTTTATATGTACCTGAATCCAAATTATAATCTATTTATCAATCACTTAAAGAAAATTATAAAAAATGTCTGCCAGATTCCTGCCAATGTCTGCCATTTTAAATAAAAATTCTATCGTAACACTTTCCAAATAAACTAATAACGCAGTTCGTTTGGTCAAATTTTTTTCCGCTTAAATAAACAAAAAGGACAGTCATGCGGACTGCCCTGATTGCAAAAAAATGCGAGCGGAGCGTCTATTTCAAACCAATTAAAACCGTTCCGATCACGATGAGCAATGCTCCCGCCAGATTGCGCAGCAAATCTGCCCCCTGCGGAAGTTCCTTCAGAAATACTACTGCCAGAAAAAAAGCAACCAGAGTATTTGTGTTGTACACAGGAACTAACTGACTCAAATTCGTGGTCGAAGATCGCAAGGCCCACAGCACGAGCAGCGTCGCAAAACCATTCAGCAATCCGGCCGGCACAGCCAACAAACACGCTTGCAGCGTGTTCGCACCCGTTCCCGATGCCGGCCACAAAATTCCGCCCAGCACTCCGCAGAGAGCAATGCCCGTTCCGATTCCGGCCAAGACCCAGGCGGGCGGGCCGCCCAGAAAACGCTCGGCAGTGAGCATCTTGAACAGAATCGCGCTCACTCCATAGAGCAGCGAGGCGACGATTCCGATGATGAACCAGCTCTTCATGCTATTTTAATGTCACTCGTCTAAGATCTGCGCGCGAACCTTCGCCGATGGCCCACTTGGCGCCTTCCAGTGAGAACCACTCGTTCGTTCCCTGCACGGGGGCATAAGGCTTCATGATGTAAAGATTCGTGCTCGGCGTTCCGCACGTGCCTAACAAAAACAGCCGTTCGCCGAGCGGGCCTTTGCAGGCATCGAGAATAATTCCAACGCGGCTTTCCGTGTCTTTACGCAAGGCCACAATTAAATCACCCACGGTAACCGAGTCTTCGAAAATGATCGTACTCTCGCGCCTGATGGCAATGGCGCCCATTTCTTCGGCTACGAAGGCGAGAAATTTTTGATAGTTCGCATTGCTGCCGTCCGGTGTGGAAATCTGCGTGAAGATGAAACGGCCTCCCTTTTTACGGGGGCGCAGGCCGTCACGCCAATCTTTCCACAAAGCCACCTGACCGTTGTCGAGCGGAAAGGAAATCCCGGAAGAACTCTTGCGACTCCATAAATAATCTCCCCACAACCGCACCACGCCGTCCACGCCCACGTCGTTCGTGTTGTCATAGGGTAAAATCGTTGTCACGGCAACTTTGTCTTCATCGCAAAGCACGGTCTTGCCGTCGCCCGCCAACAGTTCCTTCTGGTTGCTTAATTCAAGGTGCCGAAGCGACGCCGCGAACGATTCGGGCTTCACCGGCAATCGGTTGAAACCGGAAGGCGGTTGAAGGGTTGTTTCAATGGTTTTTTTCTGCGCCAAAGCCGGAAAACAAAATGCAATTACGGCGGCAGCGAGAACGAACAGGCGGCAAAGGTGATTCATCGAAAGCCCTCTCTGCATCTTAGTATATTAGAAATCGGATACCTACAACGGCTAACGTAAGAATGAGCACGGCGCGAAATACGCGCACGCGCATACGGCTGACGATGCGTGTGCCGAAAAACGAACCGGCAATCATCAGCAAACCCAGCGGAAAAAGCAGCAGGATGTCATTATAGCCGATCATTCCCGCACCACCCCATATTGAGAGCTTAACCACGTGCATGAGCGCTGCGCCGACGGCTTCTGTTCCTAAAAACGTTTCCTTGATCAATCCGTAACGCAGCAGCCACGGAGCGATAATCGGACCCGATCCGCCGACGACGGCGGAAACGAATCCTGCGGGAAAACCCATGACGCTGATAGATCGCAGCGTCGCGGTTCGCGGCCAATTCGCTTTCGTCAAACTCAGACCGACATACGCAAGCAAATAAACGCCAAGCGCGCGCGCAATCAAAGAGGCGGACAGAGCAGTGTAAACAAGAGCGCCAATCGCTGCGCCGGGAATCGCGCCCAGTGAAAAATGCTTCAGTATCGTCCAGTTGATTCCGCTTCGTGCGAAATACGCGCGCGAAATGTTTCCCACCAGCAGCAGCAGAGCCAGATACGGAACGGCGGCTTTGACACCGACTCCCCAAACCAGAATCGGCAGATACACCATCCCGCCGCCGACGCCGGTTACTCCGGATACGGTGGAACCCAATAACGCACCGAGCGCGAGTACAACATACGTGGTTGTGGTCATGCGCAATCCGCCAAACGTCGCTCTCGCACTTAGGCTTCACCGAAAGTTTGCTTGTCGGGATCGGTAAGCGCATACGGATCGAGAATCTGCTTGAGCTGCTCTTCCGTCAAGAGTTTTTGTTCGCGTATTAATTCTACGATGGTCTGTCCGGTTTTTACGGACAGCTTGGCCAGCTCCGCCGCTTTCGCGTAGCCGATGTACGGATTTAAAATCGTGGCCATGCCGATGGAAGCTTCAAAATAGTAGCGGCAGCGGTCGCGGTCGGCGGTGATACCCTTGATGCATTTGTCGGTGAAAGCCATGACGGACGTTTCGAGAATGTGAATCGCCTGCTGCAAGTTGTAATTCACTACAGGCATCATCACGTTCAAATCCATCTGCCCGCCGTGCGCGCTCCACGCCACGGTCGTGTCGAATCCGATGATCTGATACAGCACCTGATTCATCATTTCGGCCATGGATGGATTCACTTTTCCCGGCATGATCGAAGAACCGGGCTGAACAGGCGGCAGCAGCAATTCCGCGAGTCCCGTGCGCGGGCCGCAGGACAACAGCCGGATATCATTGACGATCTTGCCCAGTTCCACGGCGAGAAGACGAAGCGCGCTCGAGTAATACAGCATGTCGCCCAGACTTTGCGTAACCTCGAACAGATTAGGTGCAGCGTGGAATGCGATTCCGGTTTTCTGCGAGATTTCTTCGGCCACCATGAACCGGTAGCGCGGATGAGCGTTCATCCCCGTTCCGGCGGCGGTTGCACCAAGATTGAGTTGCCGCAATCCGAGTTCGGCTTCCACAATGCGCGCCCGGCAGCGAGAAACGATGGAAGCATAGCCGGAGAATTCCTGACCAAGGCGAATCGGAACGGCGTCCTGAACGTGAGTGCGCGCGGATTTGATAATGTCGTCGTACTCGCGTGATTTTTCCTCCAAAGCCTCAATTAGATGATCGAGCGCCTTGAGAAGATCCGGATTCTTCAGACAGATGCCGATGCGAATCGCGGCGGGATAGGTGTCGTTCGTGGACTGCGCCATGTTCACATGGTCGTTCGGATTCACTTTCGTGTAGTCGCCGCGCACGCCGCCCATCAACTCAATCGCCCGGTTGGCGATGAGTTCGTTCATATTCATATTGGTGGACGTTCCCGCGCCCGCCTGATAGACGTCCACTACGATTTGATCCTGCCATTTCCCGGCTAAAAGTTCGTCCGCCGCCTTGATAATGGCGTCGGCTCGCTCGTTGGAGAGCAGCTTTAGATCACGGTGGACCACGGCCGCGGAGCGCTTGATCGTGGCATAAGCGCGAATAAACACCGGATGGGGACGCAGACCCGAGATCGGGGAATTGGCGACGGCGCGCGCGGTCTGCACGCCGTAGTAAGCATTCGCCGGAACTTTCAATTCGCCCAGCGAATCTTTTTCAATGCGAAACTCTGGTGTGGACATAGCAACCCTTTTGCCTTATGTGAAATAATCTTGAAATCGTTTAGGTGGGATCGTGAACCGAGCGCTCATCACTCGTCGGTTACGGTGTGAGGCAGCGCCAAGTTGTCGCGTTGGGCTCCGGTCAGATCGAACATGCGCCGCAGAGCGGATTCGGCCCGCGCGCGAACGGAATCGGACAAGGTGATTTGAAATTGCAGCTTGCGAAGCGAATCTTCCACGTCATCAAGGGAAATGGCTTTCATAAAACGGCAGATCTTACAGGCGCGGAAAAAGTGCTTCTGCGGAACCTGAATTTGCAGCATGTCGGACAGTCCGCATTCGGTGACGGCCAGAAAATCGGAAGCCGGGCTGTGCTGCGCATACTCGATCATGCCGGACGTCGAAAGAGCGGCGTCGGCCAGCTTCATCACGTCATCGCGGCATTCCGGATGCACCAGAACCTTTATTCCCGGCACTTCACGGCGCATCGCTTCCACGGCGTCCGGAGTGATCTGATGATGGACGTAGCAATAGCCGTCCCACGCGATGATCGCTTTCTCCGGTACGTGCTGTGCCACGTGCCGGGCGAGATTCTGATCGGGAATAAAAAGAATATGCTGCGATTCAATGGCGCGCACGACACTCACGGCGTTGGATGACGTGCAGCAGGCGTCGGACAAAGCTTTCACGTCCGCGGTTGTGTTTACGTATGACACCACGGCCAGATCCGGATAAATCTTTTTCAGTTCGCGGATGCGCTCTTCCACGGCTGCCGCCGTGGCCGTATCGGCTAAAGAGCAGCCCGCGGCCAGATTGGGCAGCAAGACGGTTTTAGACGGATTGACGATTTTGGCCGTCTCAGCCATGAAATGCACGCCGCAGAAAACAATCACGTCGGCGTCGGTAATATCAGCGGCTTCCAGACTAAGCCCCAGCGAATCCCCCGTGATATCGGCGACTTCGAATATTTCAGGACGCTGATAATTGTGAGCGAGTAAAACGGCGCGGCGCGTTCGCTTGAGTTCGCGAATGCGATCCAGTTGAGCTTCAATGCTTCGCACGCGATCCGCAGTGTAAAACTCCGGATCAATGCGCTGCAGCTTTTCATACAGGGTTTCGGACATGACCGATTCTATCGTGTCTGACTAAACGTCGAGAAAGCGGCGGAGATTCCCGCCGATGATCAGAAGTACTTCGTCGCGAGTCAAGCCCGCTTCGAAAAGGCGGCCGATGACGGCACGGGCGTGTTCTTCCCGGCGATGTTCGGGAAGGAAACCGAAGTTCAGATGGACCAGACGGCTGCACGCGGAGCGAATGGTGTTGACATCATCCAAGGCAGGCGTTTCGAGAACGTCAAGGATCAGCAGCGCGTCGCTGGTCAATAATCCCTCGCGAATCGCTTCCGGCAATGCGGCGAAATCTTTCAGCGCGCCGGTAACCAACGCGTGATCTTTCCATTTTCCCACGCGGGACGGCGCAGTGTAATCGAGCGGCACAAGCGCGAATGCACCGGCTTTGCGAAAGCGCTCCAAAGGATCATTCGCCGAATTGCGATCCGTGCCGCCGGTCGAAAGGCGAACGACCGTGATGCCTTGACGATACAATGCATCCAAGTCGGCGGCGCGTTTCGAAAAGAGGTCTGCATCCGTCGCGCCGATGAACGCGGATTTTTTATGATTCCGATCCGCGGTAAGAACGGATTTCAATCCGCCGCATGTCACATTTCGTGAAGTGCAGATATATTGAAGCTCGGACGCGCGCCGGATCGCTTCGGCTGCGGTCAGCATGGCGTCACGGGGAAGCCAAGCGGCGGAAATCGCGCTGAGTTCCGGCAGCGTCCCTTGCGGATCCATCGCGAATCCGTTCAGATCCAGATTGACCGCATGACGCGCCAGCAAGCGAAGCGAGTCGGCATGCGCCGCTTGTTTGCCTTCACGATTCCCAATGAATCGCACCCAATCTTCCGCCTGCGTTCCGATGGCGTTTAAAACGGAAGTGGAAATCCACTTCGCATCGTCATCAATACGATGGTAAAACGGATGATCGCCCCGCGACCAGAACGCGAGGGCAGGACAACCGCCGATCAGAAAACTTTCGTGGTCGCTGCGTCCGTGACCGTCGGAACGGCGGAATAAAAGACGAGGCAGCAGCGCGGAATCGAGACCGGCCACGTATTCTTTCCACAACGTTCCGAAGGTTTCGCCGCCCGCCATCACGATATTGCCGGATCCGAGACCTTCGCAATCCAGATTTACCATGCCCACGATATTCCCGAAGGGAATGCTCGGATTTCGCACGAAATAGTCGGAGCCTTCCAGACCGCTCTCTTCGGCGGTGAAATGCATCAGCATCACGCTCCGCTTCAACGGGCTTGCGGCGAAGACGCGTGCGAGTTCGGCGACCATGGCGGTGCCGGAACCGTTGTCGTCCGCGCCATTATAGATCGCTCCACGCGAATCCTTGCCGAGGTGATCCCAATGCGCGCCGATTACGATGATCTCGTTTTTTAAAACAGGATCCGTTCCGTAAACAATACCCAGAACGTTGCGCGATTTTTGGCTCGGCAGCTTGCGCAGGCGCGTACTGACATAGACATTCTTCTCGGTTGCCAGCGGAAGCGGCGCTCTTTTAATCGCCTCCAGATACGATTCAACCGAGTACCCCGTGTTGTCAAGAAGCAGATTAAAAACACGTTCCCCAACGTACAGAACCGGCAGATTGGGATCATAAACGTCGGAGGCAACGGCCGCACCGTTCAACGGATCGGCTTCCTGATAGTATAAAACCGCCGCCGCTTTATGTTCGCGCGCCCATTGAATCGTGGAACGGCGGTTGAAATCTGTTTGGAAATCATAGGAACTTGCCGGTGTGCCGCGAACGATTAAAACCACTTTGCCGGAAACATCAATGCTGCCGTAATCGTCGCGGTTTTTATCCGGTCTTACATACCCATATCCCGCGACCACAACCGGAGCAATGACGGACCCGCTTCCGCTGCGATTCAACGCATGGAAATCTATACCGGATTGAAACGTGATTTTCCCGAATTCGTGATCCATGATCGTGAGATCGGAACCTGCGTCCTCCGTAAGGAGCAGCGGCACGTCTTGAAAATATCCGGCCCTTGCACCCGGCTCCACGCCACACACCCGGAAATTTTCGGCCAGATATTCTTCAGTTTTCATTCCGCCTGCGCTGCCGGGACGCCGCCCTTCAAACGCATCGGATGCAATGGCATCTAAAATCGTCCGCGCGCGCGTCGAATCGAAAGCCTGACACGGTACGGCAAGAAAAGCGAGCAATAAAAGCGAGAATGCAAAATATCTGGTCATGTGCGTGCCTTTGTGCGTCGTGCGCCGTTTTTCGTTGCGGCGGTCGAATGCGAATTGCCGTTGACGGTGGAAATCCGTCCGTTTCCGGAGCGGCTTTCGGCCAGAACTTTTTTCAGATAACGGCCGGTGTGGCTTTCTTTCACGCGGGCGATTTCTTCCGGTGTGCCGATGGCAATGACGTTGCCTCCGGCATCGCCGCCTTCGGGACCCAGATCAATAATATAGTCGGCCGTTTTTATGACGTCCATATTATGTTCGATCACAATCACGGTATTGCCGCGCTCCACCAGCGTGTGGAGCACACGGAGCAGCAGCTTGATGTCTGCAAAGTGAAGTCCCGTCGTCGGCTCATCTAAAATATAAAGCGTCTGTCCCGTAGACACGCGCGAAAGTTCCGTTGCCAGCTTGACGCGCTGAGCTTCGCCGCCGGAAAGCGTGGTGGCCTGCTGGCCCAGATGAATGTATCCCAAACCGACTTCGTCCAGTGTGGCCAGCTTGCGGGAGATCAGCGGAAAGGCGTTGAAATATTCGTACGCTTCGGCCACCGTCATGTCCAGCACATCGGCAATGGAACGGCCTTTAAAGCGGACTTCCAACGTTTCCCGATTATACCTTTTACCACGGCAGACTTCGCACGGCACATAGACGTCGGGAAGAAAATGCATTTCGATTTTAATGATGCCGTCGCCTTCGCAGTTCTCGCAGCGTCCGCCTTTCACGTTGAACGAAAATCGCCCCGGTTTGTAGCCGCGCATTTTCGCTTCCGGAAGCTGGCTGAACAGATCCCGGATTCCCGTGAACAAGCCCGTGTAGGTCGCGGGATTGGAGCGCGGCGTGCGACCGATGGGCGATTGATCTATGTCAATCACTTTGTCTAAAAAGCCGACGCCGTTAATAGAATCATGTGCGAGGGGCGGTTCGCTGGCGGAATACAATTTCTTTGCGAGGGCGCGGTAAAGCGTCTCATTGACCAAAGTGGATTTTCCCGAACCCGATACTCCGGTGACCACAACGAATGTTCCGAGCGGAATGTCTACGGTCACGTTGCGTAAATTGTTGCCGCGCGCGCGTTTGATGGTAATCTTCTTGCCGTTTCCTTCGCGTCTTTCGGAGGGGATGGGAATCGTATCCGTGCCGGCGAGAAACTGCCCCGTGAGCGATTTGGGATTCGCCATGATTTCGGCGGGAGTTCCGGTCGCCACCAATTCGCCGCCGTGCCGCCCGGCTCCGGGTCCCAAATCCACTACGTAGTCGGCGGCTAAAATCGTATCGCGATCATGCTCCACGACCACGACGGTGTTTCCCAAGTCGCGAAGTTCGGTCAGGGTGCGGATCAAGCGGTCATTATCGCGCTGATGAAGGCCGATGGAAGGTTCATCCAAAATATAGAGAACGCCGGTGAGCTGCGAGCCGATTTGTGTGGCCAGCCGGATGCGCTGAGCTTCGCCTCCCGAAAGAGTTCCCGCCGCGCGGCTCAGCGTGAGATAATCGAGTCCGACGTTGAGCAGAAAGGACAGCCGCTGCCGGATCTCCTTCAGCACTTGCCGGGCGATCATCGTATCGCGCGAGGAAAGTTCCAGCGATTTGAAAAATTCGTGAGCATCGCGGATGGAGAGATCCGACGTCTGCGCAATGTTCCGATCCTGAATCAACACCGAGCGGGCTTCGGGTTTCAAGCGGGTGCCCTTGCATTCGGGGCAGGGGATATTGCCCATGAATTCTTCAATCCATTCCCGGATCATGGGCGAAGACGTTTGCCGGTAACGCCGCATCAGGTTGGGAATCACCCCTTCCCAGCGCGTGCTGTGTTCGTGCCGCATCGTCGAAGATTCGTAAACCACGTCCACTCGTTTTTGTCCGGAACCATAGAGAACGATTTTTTGATGTTCCGGTTTGAGCTTGTGGAAAGGCACATCGAGACGGAAACGAAAGGCCTGCGCCACGGCTTCGACGATACTCCACGTCCATGAGTCAAAGGTGTTGCCGAGCGTTGCGAGCGCTCCGTCCGCTAAAGAGACATCCGGATTCGGAACCACGCGATCCGGATCAATTTCCAATTTAAAACCCAGGCCGCTGCACGCGGTGCAGGCTCCGAACGGACTGTTGAAAGAAAAGAGCCGCGGTTCGATTTCACTGATGGAAATTTGGCAGTCCGTGCAGGCGAAGTGTTCGCTGAAAACCTGTTCGCGCTGTCCGTCCATCACCGCCGTGAGTTGACCGCTCGAAAGCCGAAGTGCGGTCTCCACGGAATCGGTTAAGCGGGAACGAAGTCCATCTTTATTCACCAGCCGGTCTACAACCACTTCAATCGTATGCCGCCGTTTCTTGTCCAGCGGAATATCTTCATCCAGAGAGCGAACGACGCCGTCCACGCGCACGCGCACAAAACCGTCTTTGCGCACGTTTTCCAAGAGTTCGCGATACTCTCCCTTGCGACCGATCACGAGCGGCGACAATAATTCGATGCGCGTTCCGTTCGGCAGATTGAGAAGCGCATCTACGATTTCCTGAGCGGTCTGCCGTTGAATTGGTTTGCCGCACTGCGGACAATGCGGCTTGCCGATGCGCGCATACAGCAGCCGCAGATAATCGTAGATCTCAGTAACGGTGGCAACCGTTGAACGCGGATTGCGTACGCCCGATTTCTGCTGTATTGAGATCGCGGGTGACAGTCCTTCGATGGAATCCACGTCGGGCTTTTCCATGAGTCCCAGGAATTGCCGAGCGTATGCGGAGAGAGATTCCACATAACGCCGCTGGCCTTCGGCATATAAAGTGTCGAAAGCCAAAGAGGACTTGCCCGAACCGGAGAGACCTGTGATGACCACGAGGTTGTTGCGGGGCAGAACAACATCAATGTTCTTGAGGTTGTGCTCCCGCGCTCCGGTGATTTTTATATGTGGAAGTTCCATGTATTTAAATACCTTACTATCTTCGTCAATTTACGGAAATCGCGGGAGATAATCAAGGAGACTGGACCTTGAGGTCTAAGATCGGCAACCCTTTCCCCGGCAAAAAATGCTTGACAAAAACTCATGCTTTGAGTATATTAGCCGACACTTTAATAATGGCAATAAGTCGCATCACCAACGGCAGTTAAACATATACTTGCTATAGTAAATCTAACGGAATGTGCTTCTTTGTCTGGAATTAGATTATTCTACTACATTCCATAAGGACATTTAAAACAAATGTCCTTCTAATTGGTCTTCCTATTCTTTCCGCATCGCCGCAGCATCTTCGCCGCAATCCATAAAACGTTTACACTGAGGTACGGCAGGCATGGGTAAAGCTCGCATTCTCGTGGTGGATGATGAATTTCACATTCGCGATTGGGTCGCCGAGACCCTGCGTCGCCGCAATTATTTGGTGGAAACTTGTGAAGACGGCCACACCGCTCTGGAGATGCTGGCCAAAGATGAACCGTTCGATATCGTGATTACAGATCTGCGCATGCCCAAGATGTCGGGCCTCACGCTGCTGAAAACGATCCGCGAACGATACGCGAACATGGACGTCTTGATGATGACCGCCTACGGCACGATTGCCGATGCGGTGACCGCCATCAAAGACGGCGCGCACGACTTCCTCGAAAAGCCCTTCCCGCAGGAAACTCTCCTCATCCGCATTCAGAAAATTCTCGAGAATCGCAAGCTCCGGCAGGAAAATTACGCGTTGAAGCGCGAATTGGGCGCGAAGAGCCAATTCGACGCGATCATCGGCGCGTCGCAGATTATGATGGATCTGTACGAGCAATTGCAGATGATCGCTCCGTCGAAAGCGACGGTATTGGTGACGGGGGACAGCGGAACGGGCAAGGAATTGGTCGCGCGCGAAATTCACATGAACAGTCCGCGCCGCAACGGGCCGTTCATTAAAGTGAACTGCGCGGCGATGCCGGAAACTTTAATGGAGTCGGAACTCTTCGGGCATGAAAAGGGCGCGTTCACGGGCGCGATCAAAACAGTGGAGGGGCGGTTCGCGTTGGCCAACGGCGGCACGCTCTTGCTCGATGAAATCAGCGAAATGGGGATGGGCATGCAGGCCAAGCTCTTGCGGGTTTTACAGGAGCGCGAGTTTGAAAAATTAGGCGGGCGCGAAACGATCAAGATAGACATTCGCATCGTGGCCACGTCGAACCGCGATCTGAAAAAAGAGATCAAGGAAAAACGTTTCCGCGAAGATTTATTCCACCGCCTGAACGTCTGTCCGATTCATCTGCCCATGCTGGCGGAGAGGCCGGACGATATTCCGCTCTTGGCGACGCATTTTTTAAATCGCTATGCGGGAGAATACGGCAAGGAATTACGCGGGATTCAGGATCGCGCGCTGGAAATGCTCATGCAGTATTCGTGGCCGGGCAACGTGCGCGAATTGCAGCACAAGATGGAGCGGGCGGTGATCATGTGCAATGAACCGCTGGTCGGGCCGAAGCATCTTTTCCTTGATGATTTGGATTCGCGTCCCGCTGCCGCGGCGATTCAACTATCCGACGGTTCCGCCATCACGTTGAAAGAGATCGAGAAGTCGGCGATCTTCCGCGCACTGCAATTCAACGAGAACAACCGCACCAAGACGGCGGAAGCTCTGGGAATTTCCATCCGCACGCTGCGCAACAAACTCCGCGAGTACCGCGAAGAAGGCGTGAACGTCGGATAACACTAGCCAACACCCTCCCGGGTGTTGGATGGAATAACGGAATCAGATTCATAGGGCGCAGCTTGCTGTGCCCTTCTTATTTCCCTCCGTTTACGGGGGGATGAAAGGGGGGCGTTTTGAACGATGAACGAATCATAGCGCCCGGCTTGCCGGGCGTCTTTTCGTTTGACAAATTTACATTCTTTATGTACCATAACTGTTGCTAACAGACGAGGGAAAACCATGACCAAGCGAATCCGGACCTTGAAGTTGTAATAGGTTGGGATTCGCTTGCTCTTTTTTGGGCTGGAAACGAACCAAAACGGGATCAACACATGCGAAAACTATTTCCCACAATTTTGCTCTATTTGTATGCCGGGATTGCCTTTGCCCAGTGGACGGAGCCTGTGCCGATGGTGCCGCAGCCGGGGAATGCCTGCATTCAGCCGTGGATCAGCAACGACGGATTGCGGCTCTATTTTGGAACCGTTGCACCCTTGGCCATGATGGTTCGCGACTCGATCAACGGCCCGTGGAGCGAGCCTCTATTCCTCCCCGACCATATAAACATGACCAATCATCAGCGTTCGCCGTGTGAAAGCCCGTCGGGGGACACGTTGTATTTCATGAGTTTTCAGCGTGGCGACGTGATCTGTTACGGCGGCTATGATATTTACTACTCGGTTCGCACGGATACGGGCTGGGGTCCGGTGTTCAATGCAGGGCCGAATTGTAAATCCAAACAGAATGAATGGACAGTCGGAATCAGGAGGGTAGGTTCAATTTTGCTCAC
>RPQS01000114.1 GCA_003818605.1 Candidatus Zhuqueibacterota bacterium
CTCGCGGAATCTGCCGTCCGCCACAGCCGCTGCCAGTTCGCCATGAGCAATCGCCACAAGACGCGCGGATTGGGCGGACTCCAAGGCGGTCAAGCTGCGAAACAGCATTTGCTGCTGGCCCGGAAGCAGCCTCTCAATAAAATCAATGCACACGGTTCCACCCGGTGCTTGATCCATGCATCCGGACAAAGAATCCGATCCGTTTTCTTTCAGCAGGTGCCCGGCTGTGATACTATGCAACGGCTCATTGCGAAAACACCCTGCCCAATGCAGTGCTTTGGCTGCCAAGGTTTTGCCTGTCCCAGACTCTCCGGTAATCAGAACCGGATCAGTGCGTCCCGCCAGATCGCTCAAACGCTTGAACAACGCCTGCATGCACGGGCTGGTTCCGTTTAAACCATGAAACGCATGCCGTTCATCGTTTTGGGAAACAGCCGATTCCCCCGACCTTTGTAATTGCATTTTTCAAATCTCCATAGCCTTTTTCGATGTGGTCTTGCTCCCTTTTGATGGGTTTCACGGATTGTCTTAAAACAATCCCAATATTTCCGACTTATTCTTTCATAATATCGGCTGAAATGATCCACATGTTAAATATTGAACAATCGTGACAAAGCCATCGAAATTGTGGATAATTTTTTACCCACATATATAAGAAAAAGCCCCGGAATCGGGGCTTTAGACAGACAAACACCGTAAAAATCAGGAATCCAACGCTGCCGATGCGGCCTGCATCGCCCGGACAACATTTTCGATATGTTCATCAAGCGATACTCCCAGAAGGTCGGCTCCGCGAAGGATATCTTCCCGATTCACCTTGCGCGCGAATCCGGTCTCTTTCATGCGCTTACGCACGGATGACGGTTTCAAATCTGCAAGCTTCTTGCTGGGAAGCACGAGTACCGCAGCCGTTACTAATCCGGTTAATTCGTCACACGCAACCAGCGTCTTAGCCATCAGAGTCTCAGGCTGCACACCCGAATAGGATGCGTGAGACAGAATCGCGTTCAACCACGTTTCGGGCACTCCTAAAGTGCGTAGGTGCTCCACTCCGCGGAAGGGATGATCCTGTTCAGTCGGATAGCGCTCATAGTCGAAATCATGCAGCAATCCCACCGCCGCCCATTCTTCTTCCGGTTCTCCGAACCGTGCGGCATAAAACCTCATCGCCGCTTCCACGGCCAGTCCGTGTTTCCGCAGACTTTCGGATGGAGTCCATTCGCAGAGTAATTGCCAGGCTTGTTCGCGAGTCATATCCCACCCTCCCTTAGTCATCAGCGGGCTTCTGCACATAGAAGTAGGCTGTATCTATCCCCACCGCGCAGAATACTCCCAATCCACCGCTGACGTTCGATTGCGGATTGCTCTGCGGATCACCGGGATAGTTGGTGAAAAAGTAGTTATAAGCGGGCAAATCGCAGGACAGGACAAGAACCCGGTGCCGGCCTTCAAAATTCAGAGCAATGGGCGGCATGAGCAAATACGTTTCGTATCGCTGCGGCCAGATGATTAACGGAAGATCGGACATTTGCTGATTTTCGTCGCGCAGGGGACGATCTTCCCAATCCGGTTCAATGTTTTCCACAATGATCGTGTATCCTTCATTGCGGGGATCGAAATTCCACTGGAGATAACACTCGAATTCTCCCAGCACGAAGCTGTCCATGGCGACGGGATCCCGCCATACCTGTAAATTCGTGGAGTCTATATGCAACGCGGCCGCAGCCGAATCGGTTTGCGCCGTTAAAACGGAACTTCCCGATTCCACGCGAATGCGGTAGCTCGTTCCGGTCGTGACCAGATGGGAATCCGCGGGCAGGGAATAGACGCCTGTCAATGCGGAGTCTTCTCGCAGAACAAATTCGCGTTCACCAGTCCAGATGCGTACGTCCGCGCCCGTTACGCCCACGGCGGAATTGTCAAAATAAAGGCCGGTCTTGACCGTATGAATGAGCCGCACGGATAAGGGCTGATCCACCACCATAAATCCCTGCAGCACGAGTTGTTCATCGAAGTAGTCTTCGCCTGAATTATCACAGCCCGTAAAGACCACCGTCCAGGCCGCGGCGATGAGTAGAAGTGAAGTGCCTATTTTTTTCATTTTAAAACTCCACCGTTAAGCCAAGAGAAGGAAGAAACGGAAGCTGCCCGACGGATTTCATCTGCACCGGATTCTTGGCCAGATCATAATCCAGAGCCAGAACGTTCTTGTGGTTGTACACGTTGATGATCTCGACGTACGGATTGATGCTGTATCCCTGATAGTCATAGTGAACACGATAGGCCAGATCCAGACGATGATATTCCGGCATGCGATAGCCGTTTTTCGGCCCTCTCTGGAAAAAGTAGGGAGGCTGATCCAGACGGATGCTGTCTGTTCGCCGCGACTTCGTCAACGGCTGGCGGCTGCCGTCATTGTAGCGGGCTTCACGCCTGCCGTTCTTTCCGATTTTTCGGCTGGCAAGCAGGTTGGCATTATGCAGCCGGTCGAATATTGCCGGATACTCGTTTTTCCCCCAGAAATCAAACTGGCGATTGGATCGTGCCAGCCCGTAGCCCCACATAAACGTATAGCGGCCCCATTCACCCTGAAACAGAACGTCCCCGCCCCAGGCGTAACCCTTGCCGACGGTGAACAGATCGGCAAGGTCATCGGATTCCTCAACCATTTGATAGGGGTTGTATTCGATGATGCGGTCGAAACTCTTGTAGAATGCTCCCGCGGTCAGTTTGAACGGTCCTTCCCAGTCATTCTCATAGGTCAGCGCGTAGTGCCATGCTCGATTCGTATTGAACGACTTATCCAGCAGCACATAGCTGTTGAACATCGAGGCGAAACCGTCCCCGAATGTCACTTGCTGCAGCGGCTGAGCGTATAGACCGGCGGCCGCGCTGATGTTGGACGTTGCGCTCAGTTCGTGCTTCACCGATAACCGCGGCAAGTACTCCGTGTGACCGGACAGCGTGTTGTGTTCGATTCGGAATCCCGGTGTGATCGTCCAGAGAATCGTGGGTCTGTAGTCATCGGAGATATAGGCCGCATACTGCATCCCCCGGTAGTCTCTGTCGTGGAACACTTCCTGATCGGAACGAATGGTCAGATTCAAGAAAAGACTCTTCGCCATTGCGCCAAAATCAAACGTGTGATTCGGAGTGGCAAAAAAACTGATATCCGTTTTAAACGTGACGTCACGGATGTTGTTTTTGAACTCGCTGAATTGATCCGACGTCTCGAAGCGGAAATCGGAATCGTAAAAACTTCCGGCCACGGTGTTGGTCGAAAACCATTTGTGGTTAAAAATCTTGACATAGGGAATGCTGAACGTGTTGTTGCCCCACGTCATGCGAATCCGGTCATCCGTGTCGTTCGTCAAATGAAGCACGTCGCGGCCCAGATAAGCGGATGGTGAAATGCGGTCGCCGTTCGGAAAGTCGCGCGTGATTTTAGCGTTCACATCGTAAAAATAATAGGGGAAGTCGTCTTCAATTATCCCCGCGTTCTTCATGGCTTTCGTTGTGCCGTCCAGATAGGTGCGGCGACCGGCAACGAGCCAGGATCCGCGATGGATGGGACCTTCGAGTGTGCCGTGCGCGGACAGCATGGACAGACCCAGCTTGCCCTGTACTTTATTGCGGTTGCCTTCGCGGTCGGCCACATCTACAACAGCCGACAAGCGGCCGCCGTACTTTGCGGGAAAACCACCCTTAATCAGCTTGACGTCTTTAATCGCGTCCATGTTAAAAACGGAAAAAAGTCCGCCCAAATGAGTCGGTTTATATACGTCAATGCCGTTTAACAAAATCAGATTCTGATCGCTGGAACCGCCCCATATGTTCAGTTCAGAAGAGAAATCAGACGTAGCCAAGATGCCCGGCATGGCCTGCAATGCGCGAAACAAATCGGGTTCCGCCAATCTGGGCATCGCCGCCAGTTCTTTGGTTTCCAGACTATATTGAGCGACTTTCGGAGTGTATTCGCGTTCGCCTTCGCGCTCCGCGATGATTTCCACTTCATTGAGATTGACCGCTTCCGGAATCAGCCGAAGCACTAAATGCTGATCCTGACCATCGGCAAGCTCAACATCCTTTTTTAATGACCGGTAGCCAAGCGCCGATAAGACGAGATTAAGCCGCCCCGGTTCCAAATCTGCAATGGAAAAAAAGCCTTCGACATTGGCGGCGGCGCCCCGCTCTGTTCCTTCCACCATCACACTCACGCCGGGAATGGATTCGCCGGTCTCGCGATCGAGAATTTTGCCCGAAATCGTAGCCGTCGCACCGGCAAGATTTGGAATCATGCTGACGAAAAATACCGCCGCAAGAAGCACGTACTTGGTTGTGTTTGCCATCAATGTTCCTTCTATCAATGTTCGAAATGGAATAAAAGTTCTCTGAATGAAGCGCTGAATCCGCTCCAACTAAGGCGCATTTTTCGAAATACGCGGAGGAAATATTCCCAACTCCTGTCCGGTCTCCAGAATAAACTGGCGGAGCACTTTCATCGTGATCCGCAGTTCGTCCAGATTGTATTCACGGGAATAATCGCGCATGGATTGGACAAAAAACTCGTCCACTTGTTGCAGCAGCGTTCTGCCCGCATCCGTAATCTCAACTAAAGAGACGCGGCGGTCCGTCGGCGAGGGGATACGGCGAACTAATCCGCGCGATTCCATGTCATCTACCATTTGCGTAAGATTGGAGGCGCTGCGCGGGAGAAACAGCCAGTTCTTCAACTCCGTCATGGAAAGACTCGGCTGTGCAACCAGTCCGGCCAGCAGGCTGTATTTCGGCACGGTCAGTTCAAACTTGCCGAAGATAAACTGATCACCACCGCGCAACGCGATCTCACCGGCAATAATCAAGAAAGCCGGAAAAGCCTTTACCAGTGAATTGGTATCATTGGGATTATAGTTCAGCGGATCGGTGTTGAGTGATGTCATAAACAGAATTTTTTACAACTAAAATGTTTACATGTAAAATATGCATTCATAAATAATATTTCAAGGTAATAATGATTTGTTAATTATTTGTAAATTGGTTATTAAAGTTTTTTAATACTGAATTTCTCCTTCTTTTAGGAGGCAACCATAAAAAAGGCGGGCCAGCGGCCCGCCTCGCCTTTCATCGGACAAATAACCTATAAACGGTAAAGATCGGAATACTTGTCGGTCAAATACTGAAGGTAATCGGCGGTACCCAGCGGTTTTCCCGTAGCTTTCTGCAGAAGCTCATCGCGTGACCAGCGGCGGCCGTGCTGGTGCACATTCGCGCGCAGCCATGTCAATGCGTCGGAAAACTTGCCCGTGGCAATTTGTTTATCCAGATCAGGCATAGCGCGCTTCATCGCCGACCAGAATTGCGAAGCGGCGATATTTCCCAAACTGTACGAGGGGAAATAGCCGAACATCCCTCCCGACCAGTGCACATCCTGAAGGACTCCTTCCCGGCCATTGTCCGGCGGAACGACTCCAAGATAGTCTTCAATCTTGCGATTCCAAGCACGCGGCAGATCGGATACGGAGAGCTTTCCCGCAAACAAGTCCCGCTCGATTTCAAAACGCACGATAATATGCAGGTCATACGTGAGTTCATCCGCTTCCACACGAATGAGTGAAGGCTGGACGTGATTGATCGCCAGCAGGAATTTATCCAGACTCGCGTCCGCCAGCTGCGTCGGGAAAAGCTCTTTTAGGCGGGGCAGGAAAAACGTCCAGAATGCCCGGCTGCGGGCGATCAGGTTTTCCCACATTCGTGACTGCGATTCATGAATGCCGTAGCTCAGAGCCTCGGACAGCGGTGTTCCGAACGTGTCGGCTCTTACTCCCTGCTCATAAAGCGCATGCCCGGATTCATGAATGATTCCGAAAATAGCTTGCTGCGGCGCATTCGGATTATAGCGGGCAGTGATGCGAACATCGCCCAGCCCGCCGGAACAGAAGGGATGAACCGATACATCCAGCCGTCCGCCGTCCAGATCGAAACCGATACTCTTCATCACTTGTTCACCGAAACGCCTTTGCAGTTCGATGGGATAATCCCTATGTAGAAATGCACGGTCGGATTTTATGGGCGCATCGGCAATCTTGCGCACTAACGGAACACTGACGGATTTGATTTCGTCGAACAGCTTGGTAAACACGGCCACCGTGGCATCAGGCTCGAAAAGATCAATGAGTGCATCCAGCGGAGTGTCCTTGTATCCCAAGCATTCCGCCTGACGGCGAACCAGCGCGATCATCTTTTCCAAATACGGAGCAAACATGTCGAAATCGGCTTTCGCACGAGCTTTGACCCAGACTTCGTGGCACACGGATTCATGCCTGCTCAGCTCCTCGACCAAATCCTGAGGAACCTTAACTGCCTTTTTTTGGTCGCGTCTGATCTCCCGGATATTGGCCTGCTCTTCCGGCGGCAGCTCGCCGGAATGCGCTTCTAAAGCAGTCAGCAGCTCATCTATTCTCGGCGATGTCATACGGTTATGGGCAATTCCCGCCAGCAAAGCCAGTTGGTCACTGCGTCGCTCGGACCCTTTGGGAGGCATTATAGTCTGCATATCCCACTGCAATAGTCCGTTTACGGAACCAATTACCGCAACTTCCTTATAGCGGGAAATGAGTTCGTTATAGTTGGATTCAAGATCAGGCATTGAGTATTCCTCAAGTGTTACTGAATGCATCCGGGTTAAATCAGCAAAACGCCGATTTTAAAGATAGCGGTTTCCGGTCTGAAGGGCAAGCTTTCCGGGGTCAGGAAAATTGAGAAATGTTTGGTTAGTTCCTAAAAAACACTTTACAGAACGGCTGTCAGACATTATCTTAATTAGTTGGAGTCATTGGATTCAAGTCATCGTAAAAACGCCCGAAAATCGTGTGATAAGCTCCTGACTTTGATAGGTATAGACGTGATTCGGATTGGCGCATGGATGTGAATTTTCGCATTGTTCGAACCTGGATTATTACCTGCCTCCTCGGATGGGCTGCGGTTGTGTCCGCGACTCCTCTGCAGGAAGCTTTTAACGGCTTGTTCCCGCCGCCCGGATGGTTGACCGCAACGGACGGCACCGATTCGGGCTGGATTCGTTCCGATACTCTGAACCCAGTTTGGGGATTCAGCGCCCGGACCCCTCAAGACAGTTCAGTCGTTCCGCCCTCCCGCTGTTGGCTTCTGACTCCCTCCCTTAGCCCTGATTCTCGAAATTCTTCCATTTCGTTTTATATACGGACTTTAAACACGTGCCCCATGAGCGCGGACACGCTGTTTGTGCTGCTGTCTGAAACCGGTCAATCGGAATCCGATTTTTCTGTTGAACTGGCTTATTTTATTCCCGGCACCGGCGGCGATTTCTCTACCGACTTCACGCAGTACTCGCTGTCGCTCGACAGCTATCTCGGTTTGCCGGTGTTTCTCGCTTTCGTCTATGCAAACTGGAGCGGAGACTGCGCCGTTCTCTTGGACAGCGTGAATGGCCCGCCGGTTCTCTTGCCTTCCCCGCCTTACAATCCACAGCCGACATACAACGCATCCGGAGTTGACGTTGCCGGTGAGTTGACATGGACAAACGGATTCGGCACAACCGACGTGGATGTATATCTGTCCCGCAGCCTTGCTGATATCGAATCACAAAATCCCGGCTGTCGTGTGCTGAGTAGCGCGGCTACGGAGAGCTTTCGGCCTCCTTCGCACCTGCTTTCCGGCCGGAATTATTACTGGCGCGCCGTCTGCCGCAATCTCAACGGGACTATGCCGGGACCGATTTGGCAGTTCACGACAGGCAGCGGACCGCTGGCGGGTAATTATCGAATCGGCGGCGCGAACGGAGACTTTGCCACCTTCGCTGAAGCCGTATCCGAACTCGCGGCTTTCGGCATCTCCGCACCGACTTCCGTACGGGCTGCACCGGGTTCCTACTATGAGACTCTGACGATTCCTTTAATCGCGGGAACATCGGACGATCATCCTCTGTATTTCGGTCGAATAGCCTCTGATTCTTCGGTAACGATTATCGGGAACGGAACGGCACCAAGCGTTCTGAAGCTGAACGGCTCGGCATTCGTGACCTTCGACGGCGTGGATTTCCGCATCTCCGGAGGATCTCCGCGAATGGGCGTGGAGTTGGCGGCGGGAAGTGAGAACAATTGCATACGGAACAGCCTGATTATCGGCCCGGGTGCCGAAGTCTCCAATGGCCGGGGAGTGTATCTCGTCGGGCCGAACAGCAACGGAAACCGTTTTGACAGTCTGACTGTCCGGCGCTTCGTGCGCGGATTCCATCTGGATTCACAAAGTTCAGGTTCCAGTACGGGGAATATCATTGAGCACTGTCAAACCGACACGGTGCGCAGCGGAGTGTTTGTCGCCCGACAGAATAAGTGCCACATCCGCCGCAGCAGACTTGCGGTGGACGCCGGTTCTTTTGATGAAACCGATGGAATCATCGTAGCCACGACCCTGCCGGAAGACAGTGTTTTTATCTATGACAATCAAATCAGTCGCGTGGTAACGGCTGGTTCCTACGCCGTCGGGATCCGCATAAAACCGGATTCCGCCGCTGCCGTCGTGCGCATCTGCAATAATACCATCTGCAATTTCGGGAATACCGGTTCTTCGCAGGTACGCGCCATTTATATTACGGCGGGACGCTGCCTCATCGAGTCCAATAGCATTCAGATTAACGACGTCGCGGCGACGGGCGCATCCTACGCTCTCTACATCGGCACCGTGGGAAGCGCGGGTTATACGACGATCCGCAACAACATCTTCGCCAACCGCGAAAGCAGCAGCATAGCCTACGGCATCTTTGTTTTATCGGGAAGCGCCGCCTTCTACTCGGATTATAATATTTTCTACGGTACCGGATCGAACTATCGCATGGGACGGTGGCTAACCGATCAGGTCACTCTCGCGCTCTGGAAAGCGGCGACCGGCGGAGACGAGCACAGTTTCGCGGGAGATCCGGGATTCGTCAGCTCCACCGACCTTCACATTATGCCATCTTACGGTCTGGCCAACCAGAACGGTGCCATTCTTACCGGCCAGTCGCAAGACATAGACGACGATCCGCGACTCATTCCGCCCGATCGCGGAGCCGATGAGTATGAGTATATTGCTCCTCCAGCGGATTTTGCCGTCATGGATCTGGTCGGCATTCAACCCTCCTATCTCGAGTTCGTGCCGGTTTCCATCCGCGTTGCCGTGCAAAACCGAGGCTCGGAAATACAGCGCGGCGTCGCCGTAAGATTATGGTGCAACGATTCTCTGCAGGATGAACAGCGGGTAACACTGACCCCGTGGCAGTGCGATACGATCACTCTGAATTGGCTGCCGGAGCAGGGTGATTCCGTTTACTTGCTTTCAGCCATCTGCTTTTTGGACGGAGACGCGAATCCGGCAGACGATTCCTTTTCCGATTCGGTTCATGTTGTGAAGCCGCCTTTTGAAGGTGATATTCAAATCGGGGGTGAAGGTTCCGAGTTTGAAGATATTTCTTCCGCCGTAGACGCCCTCTTTGAACGCGGGGTCACGGCTCCGGTCGTGCTGGAGCTTCAACCCGGCACGTACAATGAACAATTGACGATCCCCGCTATTCCCGGCGCATCCGGGCAAAACCGCGTTATCTTCCGCGCGCCGCAATCACGCGGCACGGTGACTCTTTCCTCGGATTCGGGACCTGCGACCGTCGTTTTAAACGGTGCGCACCATGTCGTTTTCGAGGACATCCGTATTGTCGCGCAAAGTCCCAATCTGGTAGCCGTGGAGATCACCGGCAATGCAGACAGCAACGAAATAACCGGCTGCATCCTGCAAGGTTCATCCCTGCTGATGACGACGGCTTGCGGAGTGCGAACTTTCGGCGGCGGCAATGACGGAAATCTTTTCCGCAATTTGACCATTCAGGATTTCTTTTATGGAATCCGGATCGAAGGAACGGCGGAGTTATCGGACCGTATGAATCGTGTGGAAGAGTGTCTGATCGCAACCTCGCGCACAGGCATACGGACGGACTTTCAGGACAGTACCATCCTGACGAAGAATATCGTCCATACCGGTTTTAACGGCGCGAGCGGAACCTGCATCGGACTCCATCTGAATAACACACCAGCCGGCCGCCGAATTATCGCCAACGCCAACCTGATCACCGGAGGACAAGGAACGTCCGTTTGTTGCGGGATTTACGGCAACACGAATGCGGGGAGTGCGTATATCACGAACAATGTGATTTCGGATTGGCGAACGACCGGCAACGGAACCGTCTACGGAATATTGATCGGCGGCGGTTCGTCTTATATTTATTTCAACAGTATTTGGATGAACGATATCCCGGGTACGGGCGATGTGATCGCCATGGCCGACACGGGTTCGGGCACAATAGTCCATGCGATAAATAATGCCGTGCAAATCAGCGAGCGTGAAAACCGGTCTTTGTGTTTCGGACACGGCGGCGGTTCGTGGCAGTCCGATTACAATGTATTTCACGATGCGTCCGGCGGTAATTCCTTGCTGGTGTTCGGCCGTTCCGGCACCGTGGACCATCCATTGCTGTCCATGTGGCAATCCGCCACCGGATGGGATGCGCACAGCTTCTGCGCCATTCCCGGATTCATGGACTCTGTCGGTCTGCATATTCATTCACATCTCAATTCACTGGACGGGCAGGGTCTCTATTTAGCGGACGCATTAGACGATTTCGACGGAGAGCTGCGCGATAATCCGCCCGATATCGGCGCCGACGAATACGCATACGCCATCGTCTCGCACAATTTCATGATGGAGTGGGCGGCTTCACCGGTCGGGCAGTATCTGTCGGGAAACTCGTATGCCGTCACCGCGCGAGTTTCAAACGTGGGTTCGCAGGCGCATGCCGAAGTGCCGATCCGGTTATTCCTCGACGATTCCTTGGCGGATGAATCCACAATCTCTCTGGAACCGGGGGAATCGGACACCGTGATTTTCAACTGGATTCCACCGGTTGCCGGATTGCTGAACGGCACTCTGGAGGCTCAGTGTTTTCTCGACGGAGAAATGGTGCCGATCAACGACAGCGTAACGGCAAGCGTTACGATCATCGGTTCACCGATGGCGGGAACATATGATTGCGGCGGCGGGAATTTCGATTTCGCGAATCCCGCGGAATCGGCGGCACATTTAACCTTCCGCGGGATATCGGATTCCGTGCTGATTCGAGTGTATCCCGGAATCTATGCCCGCTCGCTGCTGCTTGGTCCGATCTCCGGAACGAGTCCCGTAAGTCAGATAACCTATCGGGCGGCGGATACAACGGGAAACGCCTGCATCCTGACGGCATCATCGGGGAGTGCGGTCGTCAAGCTGTCGAATGCCGAATATATCCGCTTCGATCATCTTCAAATCATCGCTTCGGGAAGTTGTACGACCGCCGTCACTCTGAGTGACAGCGCCCGGAATATTCAATTCATGTACTGTACGATCCGGGCAGCCGACTCCGCGAACAGTTATACAATTGCAGTCCGGATTCAAACGGACGGCTGCAGCGGAAACGTACTGGATCATACTGCGATTGGCGGAGCCTTCACGGGCATTTCTTTCCAAGGCGGGATTGCGCTTTGGCAGGGTGTGAACAATATCGTTCGTTATTGCACGGTCTCCAATGCCCGGTACGGGATCTATGTAAGCCGTCAGACGGATTGCGAAATTTACAAGAACAATATCCAGCCCGGATCGCCCTCCACATTGGCGGCGGCATGCTACGGTGTTTATGCGGCGTCATTGGGAGCGGACGGCAGCATCCGGATCCATAGCAACAGAATCCATGATTTTGCGGACAGTTCCACTTCCGTCACCAATCGCGCCGTGGGAATCTACGCCGCCGCCGGCAGCGGCAGCGTGATGGCGTATAACAATTTCATTTATGGCTTCGGACGCATCTACCAATTGAAGATCAGTGGAATATACTTGTCCGGCGGCTCCAATCAAATTCTTCACAACAACATTCTGATTAACGATGTCCCGACGAGTAATGAAATCGCCGCCGTTTATGTTTCCACCGGTTCCGACAACGAATTGAAGAATAATATCATTCTTTCCCGAGAAGACGAAGCCGTCAACTACGGCATTCTTCTGAACAGCGGCAGTATAATCAGCGACGGGAACGATCTTTTCGGATTCTCCGCGCAATTTAAACCGGGGAAGCTGGGTGATGTCACTTATTCAACTTTCGCTCAATGGCAAGCGGCCGGATACGATGTTAATGGTTTGTCGGCCGATCCGTTTTTCGTAAGTGATTCCGATCTGCACATTATTGACACGATGACGGTGGTGGACGGACAGGGTTTGTTTTGCGAATCCGTGAACGCCGATATAGATAATGAAACTCGCGGAAATCCGCCGGATATCGGCGCCGATGAATACACCGTTCAACCGCCGCCGGAAAATCCGCAGCAGTTGACACTTCTTTCAC
>RPQS01000115.1 GCA_003818605.1 Candidatus Zhuqueibacterota bacterium
AAATTAGAAACGAGAATGCATAAATCATATTGTGGTCATCCTGAACGAAGTGAAGGATTGATCGCGGCAGGCGTCTGGCGGCTTCGCCTGCCCCGCCGAGAAGAACGCCCCTTCTGTTCCCCCCTTTTTTAAAGTGGGGAAGAAATCACGCCGGATACGTACGGGGCAGGGCAAGAGTAAAGAGCCCTGCCGCCGCGGACAAAGGGCATCAAGAAACGAGGAATGATGAATGATGAATGATGAATGGAAGGAGCCGTAGTCGCGCACGGCAGTGCGATCCGGAAAGACGCGCGAGGTGAGTGCATCCGCTCACAGCACGTAGAGATTCTGGACGCCTGTAAGAACGGTGTCCAGAATGAAAAAAAGAAAGAAGACGGGCGGGTGACACACCCGTCACGGCGAACCTTGCGGCGGGATTAGCAACCCCGCACGGCGGAAAAGAAGTGCGCCCCCCTTGTGTCCCCCCGTGAACGGGGGGAGAGAAGAAAGATTGCGGGAGGGTTTGATGACCCTCCTCGGCGAAAAGAAAACCGCGCGAAAGAATAGTGTGGTTTTTAATAAGCAAAATCGAAAACAAACAAGGGCGCAGGAAACTGCGCCCTTGCTGATTACAGAGCAACCAGAAGCTATTTAATCAAAAGCATTTTGTGCATCTGACGATAATCACCGGCATGCATGCGGATAAAATACGTACCGGAAGAAAGCGAGGCGGCGTTGTAGCCAATGTTGTAATGCCCGGAAGCGTGCCAACCGTCCGCGATTGTTGCCACCACTTGGCCCTGCATGTTGAAGATTTGAACCGTCACATTGGTCGGATCCGCGATGTCGAATTGAATGTTTGTAGTTGCATTGAACGGATTCGGATAGTTGGGAAGCAGGCATGTGTTGGAAGCGATCAAAGTTTGAGACGAACTTCCCTTGCTCGGATTATTTCCTTCATGATTCTCGTCGAGAGTGGCAGTACTGTTGTTGGCGTCGCGCGGCGGGGCTTGCTGGGCAATGAAAGGATCCCACTCGTACCAATAAACGGCATCCGACGCGGTAACTCCATAGAACTTGCCCGAGACAGCCCATGCGTTGTTGTTCTGGCCGTTCGATTCCCAAAACATCAACCGACGTTGATCGAACAAATACGTCCATGAGTGATCAGAATAAAAACCCTCATCACCGGGTGTCGAGCGACGATATTTTTGCGAAATGGCGATGGCCGGATATTGTTGATCGTTGTTTGAATACTCATTGATGCGGACTGGCCCGGAGTTTCCGGCTTGGCGAAATGTCATCAGATAGATATCCATGGGGCCGCCCGCCGATTGCCTCTGATTAAAGCACAAATCCACCGGATTCGGGTCGGTATCCGCGGCACGAATGGCAATGTCCGGATGAACTTCGTAGTACTCCGTCATCGTAGGCCCATTCAAGGCTCTTCTTGACGTGAGTGTTCCGCTCGTATTCACAATTTCGTACGAATTGGATTTAATCGTGCGAACGAACGGATCGAAATAGCTCAGTTCAAACCAGCCCACTGTGTTGCTTTTCTCGATGGCTGGATTGATAAAGTCTCCGTTTCCGCTCGCGTTGATCGAAACTGTGCGCTGCGTTAGTCCCAAAGAATTGTTAGGGGCAATGGTTCGAACGATGATTCCGTTGTATCCGGCGGGCTGTATTTGTTGAGATTCCCAAGCCATTACGAATTTCGCATTGGTGCCCGCGACATACGTGATTACAGGATCGCTGTCCGAATGATCCACGCCGGTTTCACCAATGACGTGATCCGTAATCGCCATACGATCCGTGTACATGGTCAGGCGAATCTGTCCCCGAGCCGGTGCAATATTCGGCAGAGTTTCTTCCCAAACAACAGCCCACGAACCGTCAGCGGCTATAGCCACCGAGGGGTGGTCTATATTGCCGACTCTCCGGGCAATTGGGTCAAGTGCTTTCACAGGTTTTTCACTATGCCATGCGTAGTCGAACTCGCTTCGTGTTAGCCGCATCACATAGACGGACTGGAACGTCGTTGAGCTGGTTGATCTTTCTTTCCAAGCAACCATTGCGGTATCGCCATTAGGCGAGAAGGCCACGGATGGCGAACCCGGTACCGTGCTTTTTCTATTCCAGAGTGTGAACGGACTTTGCTCCGCGAGCCCCATGGGATTATAGATATTTGCCTGCAGACATCCACCTTCTTTTTCCCAGACTGCCAGGAAATAACTTGATTTCGGATCCGTGGCTATGGCCGGTTTCCGCTGATGGATCCCGTCCACGGCATTGGCGCGAAGCTCTACGGGGTCGGGTAATTGTCTTCGTTCCTTGAGTATTCCATTTCCCGTGCTTGGTTCGAGATAGATGAAAGAAGAATGCGGGATCTCCTGAAATCCTTCTGACTGAACTCTCCCCGTGGCCACCGAGGCGAAGTGAAGATTTGCCGGGTCTATTTTATAGTATGTATATGGTCTCGAATTTGCAAAAGTCCAGGCAACCATTCGCTTGCCGTCGGTCAGAGCGCCGTTATAATCGCCGTCAATGTCCGGATTCCATCCAACCACGTGATTTATAGCCCACTCATAGGGCGAAGTGATGCGATTGGCAGGTATCGGATCCGGATCCGACCAGTAGTAATTTTCCGCTACGAGAAGATATTTTGTGAGATATTCGATCAGGAATTCGGAATCAAGTTCTTCCTGATTCTGTGGATTGTACCACGGTGTTCTATCCCGCCAGCGGAATAGATCTAATGCCACAAATCCGGCTCCCATGTAGTTCCAGGGATTTGAAGCATTGTTGCCGTTATGCAGAAGCGTTAACTTTCTTCCAGTACCCCAAAAGGGAACCGGGAGGATGAGAGGGACTTGATCGTACTCAACTTCAGAGCTTGAATTGGCATCCGCCATTGCTACGTAAGCTTGAGAGGCAGCGACAGTCGCCACTTGAGTCTCATATTCCGTGCTGCAATCATACGGAGGTTGCACATCAGTCGAGATGGGATTCAATGTCCGGTAACTAAAAGCAGTGCGAAGGCTCGCAGTGTTGCGATACCAAACCATACTCCACTGTGCGTCACTCGGAATTCTGGCTCCCCCGCAAAGGCTGAATGCCGTGGTTTCATAATCCGAGAAATTGGCCATCGTCCGATCCCCGATAATTCCCCAAAACTCGCCCGCGAAACCAGTGCTGCATAATAAAGCCATCGTCAGCATCAACCAGAGCACTTTTCCCGACCTCGTTGTGTGTCTCGTTTCCATGGCTGCACCTTTCCATTTTTCGTGCTTTTCCATACCGATGTCGGCATGGACGTGAAACAACCCCATCACTCCGATATTCTAAGGACAAGCGAGTTTATCAGAAATCGGTTCATTGACAACGAAATACTGATGAGATACAAAATACGATACCATAATACTCATCGAAATATATGGCAGAAAGGCAGGAAAGTCAAGTGAAAGAACGAAATTCATGGTCAAAGGCATATTTTGTTTTTCAGCCATACAAGATGCACAATTCGACAAAAGAGAATAGAGACGGCTCGCGCTCTTTATTGTCAATAAAAAAAACCGCATGGCAACCATGCGGTCGAAAAGGAAAATAGACAAGAGCGCACAAACGTGCGCCCTTGCGACACTCGAAAAGGTGATGTTTACTCGGCGCGATCCTGATCGCGGTCGCGGCGCGGGGGACGCTCTTCGCCTTTCGGACGAGCTTCGCGCACAAGCAGCTTGCGCCCTTTCAGTTCGACGTCGTGCAGACTGGCGATGGCGTTTTTGCCTTCATCGTCATTCGGCATTTCGACGAAGCCGAAACCCCGCGAGCGGCCCGTGAGCCGGTCGGAGATCACCGATACGCGCTCGACTTTTCCGTACTGCTCGAAAGCGCCGCGCAGATCTTCTTCCGTGACGGAGTACGCCAGATTGCCTGCGTAGATGTTGATCATTTCGAGTTCCTTTCCACCTTGGGGAGTAACCCTGTTTCTGTCACCGCCTATCCATCGCCAAGCCGAAAAGGAATCGAAAACAATCCCTCCCGTGACACAGGCCAGCGACGGGGCCCAACGCGGCTCGGGAATGCCGCTCAGTCTGGACCCTTCACGGCACAAAATTTACGAAAGAAATGGCCGGAAAACAAGCCTTCCCGCTACAAATTACCATGTTCCTCACGGAGACCGCACAACCGACTCAACCTCACTCCAAGCCCTCTGCGTTAGATATGTCTTATAACATGGAGCGTTTTTACAGACCCAATAGCGAAAAAAGGTTCAAGAGAAACAAAGGATTGTAGAAAAGGCGCGAACAAAATTCGTTCGCGCCTTTTTTCACCAGACAAAGAAGTCCTGATTATAGCGCACCCACGGATTTGTTTCCAACCGGGGGACCGGAAGATTTATACCTCTCATCCCGGCTTAAGAGTGCGTGACTGCAAAGACCACCTTGAGAACAGACTTACCTGTCTTGCGGGACTCCCTTTTCCACCCAGCGCTTGCCGATGATCAGGCCGATGGGCGAAATCAACGCGATGCAGCCATAGATGAACCACATCGTGCCGCTGTTGTCGGGCAGGAAATTGGTAATCATCAGGCCGGAGTAAAATCCGGTAGTCGCTTTTGCCAGAAACCACGGGATGCCCGCGAGACCCATATACGCGCCGACCTGTCCGGCGGGAGCAAGATTGGAAACGTATTCCAGAAAACGACTCGACCACACGGCTTCACCGAAGGAAAACAGAACCACGTACAGAATCAGCGTAGTCAAATTGGGACCGGGGACGAGAATGAAGGTGGTCACAGCGGAAATCGCCGTGCCGATAATCATCATCTTTACGATGTTGACCTTGCGCGTGAGCGCGGCGATGAGCGGCACGAAGATCACGATGATGAGCGGATTCAGCCCTTGGAACCATTCATAGCGCGCGCCGACTCCCGCCGGGAAACAGCGAATCACATAGTCGGGCAGCGTGAGAAACTGGTGCGCGAACAAGGTGCGGACGGGAAGCAGAATAAAAATGAAAAAGATGAAGCGCGAATCGAGGAAAGGCAGTGCGCGCACTTTCTGCTGCCACGTGCGCGTATCGTTCTTAACCGGTTTGACGTATTCCAGAACGCGGTCGCGCTTTTCGATGCGCTTCGTGAAGAAGAGCAGGTTTCCGCCGACCATCAGAATTGTAATCACGATCATGGTCCAGAAGACGCCGGAGATTTCGTAGGTTTCGCGGATGAAAGGCGAGACGAACGTTTCGGCGACGATGCCCAGATTCATGATGGCGTAGAGTACGCTGTAGCTGATCGTCGCGGTGCGCGGATCGGTAAATTCTTTCACGCCCGCATACAGCGCAGGTTGAACCACGCCTTCGGCAATGCCCATGATGACAATCGCGAGCCAGAGCATGGAGGAGGTCATCGAGCCGCCACCGGGACTTGCGACGAGGATTATACGTCCGATCAGCACGACGGCCATGGAAAGCGTAAGCGCGCGGCGAACACCCAATTTGTCGGAAACGAAGCCGCCGCCGAACATGCAGAGAGTCACAAGTCCCGTGAAGACGGAGACGCTAATGCCGGTCAAGTGGTCGGAAAAGCCGACATCCTGACTGATGAACAAGGTGAGCAAATTCAGAATTCCGAAGTAGGCGATGCCGTCTCCGAAATTGACCATGTTCACCATCCAGAACGCGCGGGACGCTTTGAACAGGATGCGGAAATTTTCGCGAATCGTGAGGGTTTCGGGTTCCTGATTTTCCGCCGGGGCTGCGGTTTCAGGTTCAGTTTGGGACATAAACCAGCGCTCGTGGTAAGATGTACGCCGATAAAACATACAGACTGTCGAGGCACAATATAGAAAAGCGCCGTTGATTTGCAACGGCGCGGCGTAATTTTCCGATTGTTGTTTTGTGCGGATGTTCAATTTTACATTGGCGTGGGGCGCTACATACGCGCGGGGTAAGGACACCCCGCGCGGCGGAAAGGGATTCCGGAAGCCCGCTGACGCAGGGGAAAAGATGTCAGGCGATGCGTTTGCGGAAGCGAAGTACGGCGACGGTAAAAGTTATTGTGCCGATGATAAAGAGGGGAATCAGATCTTGAACGACGTCTCCTAACTGGACTCCCTTAAGGAAAATGCCGCGCGTGATGGACATGAAAAAGCGCATGGGGTTGGCGTAGGTCAGCAGATAGATCCAGCGCGGCATGTTTTCCACGGGATAAAAGTAGCCGCTCGTGAGAATGCCGAAGATAGTAAAAAACCAGATCGTGAACATGGCCTGCTGCTGCGTGTGCGAGACCGTGGAAGCAAGCAGGCCGCCGCCGAGCGTGACGAGCAGATAGACCAACGTGCAGCCGGCAAACAAGAGAAGGGAACCGACTAAAGGAAGATGGAACCAGAACACGGCGAGGGGAATTGCGATGCCCAGCTCTACGAAAGCCAAGACGGCGAACGGGATTAATTTTCCGGCAATAAGCTGGCGCGGCGAGAGCGGAGTGACTAATAGTTGTTCCAGAGTGCCCATCTCCTTTTCCCGAACGATCGCCATACCGGTCATCATGCCGGAAATCATCGTCACAAGAATGACCGCGATTCCCGGAATCATGTAGTTGCGGCTTTCCAATTCCGGATTGTAGAAGAAGCGGGAGACGGCATCCACGCGATGAATTTTCAAAGCGGGCTGCGACAAACGTTTCTGCTCTAAAAGACGGGTTTCTTCCTGACGTACTACCGCTTGAGCATAACCGAGCGTGCGCCCAGCGGCATTGGAATTCACGCCGTCTACCGCTAAAGCGATTTCAGCAGTGCGTCCAGAGGCTAAATCGTTTGCGTAGCCGCGCGGAATCCAGATGGTGACATCGGCGCGACCGCGAAAGAGATGCTCTTCCATTTCCGTTTGACCGGCGGCGGCGGGGCCGTGCACGAAAAGATTATTCTGAAAGAAGGCTTCCGCGAGGCGGCGGCTGTCGGGAGAATTATCCTGATCGAGAATCGTCAGCCGGATATTTTTCAAATCCGTTGTAGCCGCGTAGCCCAGAATCAGAAGCTGCATGATGGGCATCATAAAAACCATGCGCAGCATTTTGCGGTCGCGCAGGATCTGGCGAAATTCCTTTTTCACCAGATGCAGAACGGGGATGAACCAGCGCAGCGACTTCACAGCAGGTCAAGCCTCGATTGGAATTTCTTGGCGGCTAAGAGCAGCAAGCCGACGGCCATCACCGTCATGATGGCGAGCTGCTTGGGAAACCAGAGTTCTCCGCGCAGCATGATGCCGCGCAGGATTTCAATGTAATATCGCGCGGGGATGATATGGCTGAGAGCCTGCAATCCCCAGGGCATACTGGAAATCGGAAAGATGAACCCCGAGAGCATGATGCTGGGCATCAGGGTGCCGAGCAGGGCGGCGATCATGGCCATTTGCTGCGTATGTGTTACGGCGGAGATGAGCAGACCTAATGCGAGAGCAATGATAATGTAGAGTAGACTGTACGCGGCGAGGACCCACCACGAACCGGCCATGGGAACTCCGAAAACCACGCGGCCCATGAGCAGCACAAGCGTTGCATCCAGCGCGCCGATTCCAACATAGGGAATGACCTTGCCGAAAATTACTTCGGCGGCGTGAACGGGCGTGGTGAGAACTTGCTCCATCGTGCCGGTCTCTTTTTCGCGCACGATGGCAATGCTGGTCAGCAGAACGCAGATCATGATTAAAATGACAGATGCCAAGCCGGGAACGACGAAATGCGCACTGATCAACTCGGGATTATAAAGCACGCGCGGACGCAATTCCACGGGCGGCGTCAGTTTGCCTCCGGGTCCCGAAATCAGATCGCGGTTGAGCGCAGCAATCACCGCTTTCAAATAGTTGTCCACGGCGGCGGCGGTGGTGCCGTCGGCTCCGTCAATCAGCAGTTGAACGGGAGTGGTTTCTTCCGTCTGCAGAGAATTTTCAAATCCGACGGGGATCACAACGGCAGCCTTAAAGCGGTTCCGGCGGAAACCCGGTTCGATTTCCTCGCGGGACGCGAGACGGCCCGCATCCACAATGAAGTTGCTTGACGTCATGCGGCGCACCAAATCGCGGCTGGCCGTGGAATGATCCAGATCGAGAATGCCGACCTTGAGATTTTTCATCTCCATGTCCAGCGCATAGCCGTAGAGAAAGACCATCATGAGCGGCATGGCCACGGCCAGAGCCAAACTGCGCACGTCGCGCTTGATGTGCAGGAATTCTTTAAACGCAATAGCCAACATGCGCTTCATGGCTTTACCACTTTCAAAAAGACATCCTGCATGGTGAGGGCATTCTGTTCACGCTTGAGTTCGTTGGGAGAACCTAATGCGACGATTTGACCCTTGTCCATTATCGAAACGCGCCCGCAGTATTCGGCTTCATCCATATAATGCGTCGTAACGAAAACGGTGGAGCCTTCATCGGCGAGGCGATAGATTAAATCCCAGAACGTACGGCGCGCCACGGGATCCACGCCGCCGGTCGGTTCATCGAGAAAAAGAATGCGCGGTTTGTGGAGCACGCTGCAACCGAGAGCGAGACGCTGACGATAGCCGAGCGGCAGCTCCTTCGGCAGGCGGGAACGAAACGGCGTTAAACCAAGCTGCTCCATGATTACCGCGCTGCGATCCGCGATTTCGTTATGCGTAAGACTGTAAACGCCGCCGTAGAATTCGAGGTTTTCGCTGAGCGTGAGATCGGTATAGAGGCTAAATTTCTGGCTCATATAGCCGATGCGGTGCTTGACGGCGTCGGCCTGCGTGGAAATGGAGAGACCATCCACCCACGCTTCGCCTCCCGTCGGCGCAAGCAATCCGCAGAGCATGCGAATAGTGGTTGTTTTACCTGCGCCGTTGGCGCCGAGAAAGCCGAAAATTTCGTGCGGCTTCACGGAAAGATCTACATGATCCACGGCAATGAAATTGCCGAAACGGCGGGTCAAGGCTTGCGCGAAAACGGCCAGCGAAGCAGCCTCGGGCGGCGGAGTCTTAGCATGCGTCATGCCGCACTCTCCGCCGTCATGAGTGAAACAAACGTATCTTCAATGGTCGGTTCCATCGCGCGGATTTCGGTTGCATCCTGCGACAGACAGGAACGGATTTCACGCTCCTGCTGCTCGGTGTCATAGATCACATGCAGACGGTCGCCGAAACGATTGACTTGGATTCCGGCCGGACCGCAGGCATAGAGCTTTTTTCGAACGGCAGGAACATCGGCGGCGACAATCTCCAGAAGGTTATGTTGAAACTGTTTGGTGATTTCCTGCGGAGTTCCGGCAGCTAACGCCCGACCATGATGCATTAACGCCACGCGACTGCAGAGCAGAGCTTCATCCATATAGGGAGTGCTGACGAACAGCGCTTGGCCGGAAGCCGCAAGTTCTTTTAATATTCCCCAGAATTCCTGACGGCTTAAAGGATCCACGCCGGTGGTGGGTTCATCTAATATGAGTAGATCGGGAGTGTGAATCAATGTGCAGGAGAGCGCGAGTTTTTGCTTCATGCCGCCGGAAAGCTGCGCGGCGCGTCGATTCTTAAAAGGTTCCAGGCGGCTGAACTGCATCAAGCGTTCTTCACGAGCAATACGTTCACTGTTGGGAACGCTGTAAAGATCGGCGAAAAAACGCAGGTTTTCGGCTACGGTAAGATCGGGATACAGGCTGAAACGCTGCGGCATGTAGCCGATATGCTCTTTGACTTTCATCGGCTCGGCGACAACATTGTATCCGAGCACTTCCACACGGCCGCTGTCCGGAAACATGAGTGCGGCCGCAATGCGCATCGTCGTGGTTTTACCCGCGCCGTCGGGACCGATCAATCCGAAGATTTCGCCCGCATGGATCTCCAAAGACAAGCTGTCCACGGCGACATTCATGCCGTAGCTTTTATGGAGGTCCTTTATGAGAAGATGAGGTGCAGGATTCACAGCAGAGACGCGCTTAGAGTTTGACTTCGGCGGGCATGCCGATGTGCAATTTGCCTGATGAATTGGCAATGCTGAGTTTAATCGCATAAACAAGCTGTGTGCGAGCCTGCCGGGTCTGGGCGTTTTTAGGAGTGAACTCCGCTTCATCACTGACCCACGTGACTTTTCCCGTCAACGTTTCACCTATTAAAGCATCCACCAGAACTGGAAGCTCCATGCCGATTTTCACGCGGTCGAGATCTTCTTCACCGAGATACACGCGCAATTCCAAAGAAGAGAGATTGGCTAGACGGAGGAGCACCGCTCCGGGCGTGGCCAGTTCGCCGGGTTCGGAGTTGCGAAGAATGATCGTGCCGTTTTGAGGCGCGATGATTACACCATCTTTAATTTGCCGGTCGTAGACGGCGAGCAGCGCATTCAGTTTTTCTTCTTCAGCGGAGAGCGCATCGAGTTGATGCAGCGCCGAAGAGACTTGCACGGCGGTGACATCGCGCTTGGTTTGGAGTTCATCCACTTGCTGCGGAGTGGCGCTGCCTTGCAGAAGAAGCGCGCGGGTTCGCATTAAAGTTGTATCGGCGAATTGCAGATTACGGCGGGCTTGCTTCAGAGCATCCTCCGTGACGAGACGCTGCGCTTGAAGACTGCGGCGATTGGCTTCGCTTTGCGCGCGCTGCAAACGGAGCAGCTCCGTATCCAGCACGATTAACGTATCTCCGGCGCGCACATCGGTTCCAAGCTGCGGACGTACGTCGAGAATGCGGCCCGAGTAAACGGACGCAATATCCGTCTCGACGGCTTCGAGTGTGCCGGAAGGATTAGCGCCGGAATGACGGCCTGCACATCCGGTCAGGATGGCGACTGTTAGCACAGCGAGTCCGGCAGATTTCAGAGCGTGCATGGGTTTTCCGTGCGGTTTATTTTCCATTTTTTCTTTCCTGAATCATTGGCCGGAAGCGCGGAGGAGTTCCGTTTCGGCTAAGCGGAGGCGCGTGGCGGCGGAAGCAAGATCAATTTCAGCGGCGGCAAGATCATCCTGCGTATCCAGAAATTCACTTTCACTGGCCATGCCGTGACAGAGACGGCCTTCGACCAAGGCAAGCCGCTGGCGTTCTATCGAAACACGATCTTTCGCTTTTTCCTGCGCATCGCGCGCAGCTACGAGCAATGTCTGCGCGCTTTCATAGCGAGTGCGCAGCGAATTGAGAAGATCGCTGCGGCGCGCTTTCAGAGTTTGTTCGGCGGCGCGAGTCTGCCGGACTTTGTAAGAACGTGCGTTCCAATCCCATATAGTCCATGAAGCCGTGAGACCGACCGTGTAATAATCCATCCACTCGTTTTCCACCATGTTCACGCCGGGTTTCCCATAGTGATAAGCGGCGGAACCGGATAGAGCAGGGAAGAGCGAACCGCGCGAGGCGCGGACGAGATGGCCGGATTGTTCGATGCGCGCGTTGAGCGGATTCACGTCAATATGATTGTCGAATGCAGGCTCGGCAAGTTCTTCAAATCGAATCAGCGAAAAATCAATTTCGTCTTCCGGTTGAATTTCGGTGCCAGGCATTCCGATCAAATTGCCGAGAGCGAGTCGCGCGGCGCAGGCTTCAGCCTCCAGACTCAGAACTTGCTGCTCTGCCTGCCGCAAGCGGGACAGAGTCATCAGGCGGTTTTCTTCACTGACCGTGCCGACTGCTTGCGCGGATGTTAATTCTTCAAGATGGCGCTGCAGACGGTTGGTATTTTGCCGTGCCGCCTCTAAGCGAGCCGCGCTGCCGAGCGCATTGAAATAAGCGCGGCGGACATCGTAACAGAGATTCACACTATCGGCGGCGAGATCTTTCCGCGAAGCGCGCCAGGCGGAGGCTTCCGCTTTGGCTTTTTCAACGAGCGATCCGCCCGTGAAGAGCGGTACGCGCGCGTTCAGCGCAAAATCGTATACATTGCCATCGCCGAATTTGATTTGCGGCATGGTGAAGCCGGGAATCGGCGACTCAATATGGAGTTGCTGCGTTTCGCTGGTATAATTGTAGGCTCCCGAAAGACCCAGAGTCGGCCAGCGCGTTGCCGAAGCTTCGCGCGAAGCGGCTTCCGCGCCGATGGACGCAGATAGCCCAGCCTGCAGGCGCGGAGCATTCTGAATGGCGGTACTTAGGCAGCGGTCGAGTGTCCATATCTCGGAGGTCTGCGCGCATGCTCCCATAGCGATTAGAAATACGGCCGTGAGCAGAATGCGGCTCAGGATGACACGTTTTTTATTTCTCATGACCGGCCCTCCGGGAGCAATCCGTGTTTCAATAAGGATTCCAGAGTGGACATCCACTGTTTTCGCATATCATCCTCGTTCTCCTCCGGATGGAGGATCATCATCAAAAACGGCTGCACGAAAGTCACGCCGTACGCGATAGCAATCAGGCTGTCGCGCAGCGATTCGGCGGGCAGATCGCGGAGTGTACCCTTTTGAATCGCCGCTT
>RPQS01000116.1 GCA_003818605.1 Candidatus Zhuqueibacterota bacterium
TATCTGTTTGACCCCGTCCCGGCTGATTTAGCCCGACTCTTTAACACGACTTCCACCTAAACCCTCACCCCACGGCACTATACATTAAGACAGTAGTGCCGTTCACGGGGGGGCAAGGGGGGGTCGTTGTCCTGATCGCACTGCCGTGCGCGGCTACGACGTTTTCTTTTGTTCATTCATCCTTCATCCCTTATCCTTTCTTCAACGAGGGAAATTGAAGGGGGGGCGTATTCTTCATGATGGTATGCGTGTCATCCCGGACGCCCGCTCGGTAGTGCCCGGAACGACACTCGCATTTTCATAGTCTTTCGTCATCTGCATTTCCTCTACCCGCCTTCATCTCATTTCTACTTTATGATTTCTGATTTTCCCAAAAACATCCGTGCATGCATGTTATCTTTCATTGCCTTCCTCTATCCACCTTTCCTGCTGAAAATCCAAATCGGCCGCATTTTTAGGCCAAAAAACGCGAAAAAATCGAAATTTTTATCTCCATACTTTCTGTAAGACTAAGTGGCTGCCGCCGCAATTCTCACTATGAAGAATTCATCAACACTCTGTTGATAATACAAGCCCAGCATTTTCAAATACCAACAACCACCGTAAAAATCCATGCGCGCTTCTTCACATCGTAAGTGCTTTTCGCCGATCTCCACTTATCACTCTTACGCCACGGTAAAACGTCAGCACGACACACACTCTCATCCGCGTTTCAGTTTTTCAGCGTTTCAGCGTTTTCTTCTGTCATCCTTTCCGCCCTCGCCGTCAAATCGTTCAAAGCCTTTTCCAGCGTCAATCGGAATTCTTCGAGATCAGTAGAGGGATCAACCGGCGGGATGGGATCGCCGTAAAATAAAAAAACCTTCGAGAAAGGTTTCGGCACCAGAAAACGATCCCACGATTTGAAGGTCCACGCGCGCGCGGCGGCGAACGTGGCGGGAATAACAAAAGCCCCGGCACGCAATGCCAGATACGGCGCGCCGGGTTTCATTTTATAAATCGGTCCGCGCGGGCCGTCGCAAATCATCGCGGCCACCTGTCCGTTGCGGACTCTGTCCAGCATGTCTAAAGCGGCTTCGGTTCCCCCGCGCGTGGAACTTCCGCGCACGGTTTCATAACCCAGCCGCTGCACGAGCCTCGCCACCATTTCGCCGTCGCTGTGACGGCTGATCATCGCCGCGATGTTGCGGCGGCGGCAGTGCCACACGGGCGCCATCATCCGCCCGTGCCACGTGATCATTACCAGCGGCACGCGCGCGGCCATCGTGCGTTCCAAGCTCTCCCAGCCGACGACGCGCACACGCCACGTCCGGCCAAGAATTAAGAGCGCATAAGGCCCAAGATGAGACCCAAGAAAGAAGAGCACGCGCTGCGCAAAAGCTGAGCGGATTGGACGGTTACCTCAGTAGTAATGCGTTCGATGCGGCTTTCGATTTTTCCGGCCACCGCGCCGAACGAGGATTGAACGTGATTGACTCCCGATGCGACGTGCAGATGCGCCCCTGATAAAAGATCTGGCACGCGCTGCGCACTCCACGCCACCGCGTCGGCGGCCATCGCCGCGCCCCGCGATACCCAACACGTGACGCAGTCGAATCCAATATCCGCCGATAGATCCACCGTAAAGATGTAACGGTTCGACGAATGGTTCGCTTCGGCGGAGCAAAGACCGCAGCCGAACAGAATCAATCCCAAAGAAAGCCAGACCAGAATGCGTTTCATGATCCCTCCGCGATGCGGAACAACGGAATCTCTATCATAGAAAACCCAATTACAAAAGCAGATTCGATGCGATTTCAGCCACCCTTACAGCCGCGCCGGGCTGGCCGAACTGCTCGCGCACTTTGCGCAGGCGCGCGCGGCAGGCTTCCACTTCGGCGGGAAGATTCAAGAGCGGCACAATCGCTCCCACCAAACCGTCGGGCGAGGCTTCATCCTGAATGAGTTCCGGCACCACCTTCTCGCCCGCAAGTAGATTCGGCATGGCAATGAACGGCACTTTCACCAGCCGCTTGCCGATCAAATAACTCAGCCAAGACGTTCTGTAGAACACCACAAACGGATTGCCGAAGTACACGGCTTCCACGGTCGTGCTGCCGGATTTCACCAGCGATGCGTTCGCGTGAGCTAAAATCGCGTGCGACACTCCGAACGCGCGCACGATCCCGACCGAATCCTTCATCAATCTGTCATAGAGCGTTATCGGCACGCCGGGAGCTTCGGCCACTATGAACTTGAGTTCGGGTTGAAAACGGCGCAGATATTTTACCGTTTGCAGCAGAATCGGCAGGTGCCGCCGGATTTCCTGCTTGCGCGATCCGGGAAACAGCCCCACCACGCGGTCATCCGGTTCCAGTCCCAAACCCTTGAAGAACTGCCCGCGCGGGGGGATGGGTCCTATCTCATCTAATAGCGGATGACCCACAAAGGTTGCATGCGCCCCCGCTTTTTCCAGGATTTCCACTTCAAACGGGAAGATCACCGCGATGTGGTGGGTCAGTTCGGCCAGCAGTTTTGCCCGTCCCGGCTTCCAAGCCCAGACCTGAGGAGCAATATAATAGAGAACCTTGGCTTTTTCAACTCCGCCCATGCGCTTCAATTTTTTTAACAGCGACAAATGGAAGCCCGGATAGTCAATGAAGATAAACAAGTCCGGTTTCCGGCGGCGGATTTCAAGTAGCACCCGCCTGCGCACACTTAGAATGAAAGGCAGGTGTCGTACGACTTCGGCAAAGCCCATAAAGGACATCCGCCGCGAGTTTTCGATCAGGTCGAGGCCGGCTTTGGCCATGCGGTCGCCGCCGATGCCGAAGAGGTCGGCCTCCGGGTACCGCCTGCGCAGTTCGGCCACGACTCCCGCGCCGTGTGCATCGCCGGAGGCTTCCCCGGCGGAAATGAAAATGGTGGGAGGATTATTCACTGTTCTTTATCTTCATAAGGGCCAAGAAAACGTTCGCCATTGAAGTGAATTAAATGAGTACTATTTTCTGCGATCCAAACCTCTGTCTCCCATGCGATCTCTTGTGCGTACTTTATAAAGGTATCTCTATCTAAGAATGCTGTGACATAAACAATACCAGCCTTTGTTGACCCAAATATTGTAGACAAATCTGATCTGCGTTTTTGTGATATTGGTCCATGAGTTGTCACGGCCTCTATAAGAACTAACCAATTTTTTTCGCGCGAATATACAATAACATCGGGTATCTTCCCGTGTTCCTCGACCTCAATATTAAGCTCTTTCATTTTTTGCGCATCTCTATGTGCCCACTTTTTTGCGGTATCTCCGACATATACAACTTCTGCACCGTGGACAAAATATTCGCAGAATTCTGTAAGAATTTTTTCTACAAGAACATTCTGCCCTCCCGGCGACAATTCTATCGTTGTGCCTTCCTTAATCACCACTTTTACGCGAAGCAACTCACGTTCAGCAGCATATTTTTGGCCAAGCGTGGGAGCCTTTTTTAAAAAGTCCTGTAAATTAGCTTTCCATTCTTTTGTTTTGTACGATTTTATAAGGAGAAAAAAATCGGGTGCAAGCTGATAGACAGTATTGCCGCTATTAGTAGGTCGTTTGGGATCATCAGGATTTCTCAATATTAAACCAGCGTGCAGAAAATGGTGTATTACGTCTTTTCTAATTGACTCGCGTGTGTTCGGTGCATATTGTTTTTTATATCTCTTCGCCATCCAATCCATTAATGTTGTAACTCCTCTCAAGACATCAGTAGCGTTCTTCCACGTCTTCGCGGCATCAAGATCACAAAGACCCAGTAACGTGTACGCAGTCATTTCGTTGCAAAGATCGTTAGGCACATTGATAGCCTTCAAAATATCGATTGCTTCTTCGACTTTTGATTTCTTGTTTTCTTTTTTTCTAGCTATTACTGGCGCCATTTTGAAGCTCCCTTTTTACGAGTTCGTCGAGTTCGTTTTGGCACGGATAGTTCTGACCAATTTTTGAGCCAATTCTTTCAAGTACATTGATGGTCGGATACGTGAGCATTCGTAAGTCAGCAGCATTGACTTGAGTATGACCACTGAATTGACGGAAGTATTTATCCACCATAGTTGTATTTAGGTATGCAGATATTCCTTTGGCAAGAATCTCTGACATTCCACTTTCACGGACATGATATACATTCACATGGTTTTCGAATGCAACTTTTTCAGCATCGGTAAATGATGGAGCGAACACCACAGCAACAATCCGTCTACGTTCTTCCTTCGAAGAAAAGCGCTTTACAAGAACATAATAACCTGTTGACATGAGCATCGGTAATGTTACTGAATTCTTAACAATTGAGTTCGGCTTCTTCAGATGTGGTTTCGGCCAAACAACATAGCCATTTTGAAAATGAAATGGATATATAAGAGGAACGGTTTGCTTATTAGGTAGCTCACGTAGATATTGTTTAACGCGAAAATCCACAACTCTTCCCGTGGACACGGATATTCCAAGTTCTGATAAATGGATCGCATTCTGAGCAACGGCAAGTCGATAAGTCTTATCATCATCATTGTTCGGAATATGAAAAACTCGCTCGATATCTGATAAAGATACTATGTCCTCATGAGATACTACACTCTTGGGGGCAATATCAGAACTCGGATCCTCGCTATGTGTGATAACAACTTCCTTTTGATCCTGAATATTTTTTGCTGCGTAAAAGATGATATTCTCTTGTAGTACACCATCATCAGCAAACGCACGGTCCCTTCTGTTAAAAGTATGAATGTGTCTGAATCGCATATGTTTCAGGAATAAGGTTCGAAATGATTTAAAATAAGGTCCATTGCAAAAGCTGCGCGGTGTGATTGCAACAAGTTCGCCATCTTTTTCGAGAAGACGGATCGTTAAGGCCACAAATCCCGCATACAAATTACTTGCTTCTATCTTGATATGTCGCAAAGCAAGTCTCTCGGCAGATTCACTCGTGATCTTACGATATGGAGGATTGAGTATGGCACGATTGAAAGAAAATGACTCGTTGCCTGCTTCGAGATCAAAAACAGCTTGTGAACCCGTCTCGGTGAAATCTTCAGGTATAATTATGTATGAAAAGGTAATATTCTGATTGCGGCATTCTTCATGACATCGCCGCATAGTCCTGAGTAACAAAGGAATGATTTCGTTGTCTAGCTCCCACGCAACAACTGATACGGATTTGCAAGGGGTTTGCATTGATAGAACTCTATCCACTACCGCAGCGGTAAGCGAGCCGATTCCAGCACCCGGATCCAGCAATCGCAGTTGATTCCTTGGCATCTTCATGAGTGAAGCCATAAAACACGCCACAGGAGCTGGCGTCAAATACTGTCCTAGACTCCGTTGAAGACTATTGTTTCCTTTTGTTGAATACCGCAATCTCAAACGTTCTACGTAAGAGAGAATTGGTCCGGGATTATAGAATCCATATTTGGAGGGTTGTTTCATTGCATATTCAAATTATATTCAGTCTCTTCCCGTCGCGATTTCGCTGGCGCCGATCTTGTCCAGAATCTGCGAAGCCAAGCGGAGAGCGTTCAAGCCCTGCTCGCCGGAGACGGGCGGGGGAGTGCCCTCGGCAATCGCGCGGAAAAACGCCTGCTGCTCCATCTCGATGGCATTGCCCTCGGGAGCCTGCGGCTGCGAAAAGAGAATGTGCCGCTTGATCGCGGCCTTTTCGATCTCGCCCAAGCTGGTCGTGCCGGGAATGTGCTCCTCATCGGCCTTAGCCAGACGGAAAACCTGCACGCCGCCGGAGGCGAAGTCGAGCGAAATGTAGCTGTCCGCCGCGAACATCCGCAGCTTGCGCATGGGATTCGCGCTGATCCGGCTGGCCGTCACATTGGCCACACCGCCTGAAGGAAACGTGAGCCGCGCATTGGCGATGTCCACACCTTCCGAAATCACGGCCACGCCCGCGGCCTCCACCGTGCTGGGAAACTCTCCCATCAGCGTGAGAATCAAATCGAGATCGTGAATCATGAGATCGAGCACGACGGCGACGTCCGTGCCGCGCGGCCGGAATTGCGACAAGCGGTGCGCCTCGATAAACTGCGGCCGCGGATGATCCGAGCCCAGCGCGCGAAAGGCGCGGCTGAAACGCTCCACGTGCCCGACTTGCAGCACGAGTTTTTTCGAGCGCGCGAGATTCACGAGTTCTTCTCCCTCGGCGGGAGTCGTGGTGATGGGCTTTTCCAAAAACAAATGCTTTCCCGCGCTGAGCACTTGCTTGCCAATGGCATAGTGCGCGGACGTGGCCGCCGCCACGACCAACGCGTCCGACTGCGCAATCAACTCGTCGAGTGAAGCTATCGCGCGTGTGTTGTATTGAGCGGCCACCTGCGTGCAGCGCGCGGAATCCAAATCGTAAATTCCGGTCCACTGAATTTTCTGCGAAGCTAAAATGCGGGCGTGGATGTTGCCGAGATAACCGGCACCCGCGAGTCCTACACGAAGATTATTCACGGCTGAGAAACCTCATATGATAGTAAGCGGCAAAAGCGAAGGAAATGATGAAGGCTATACCGAAAATCAGAATCCAATCGAGCTTGACGGGTCCGCCCGTGACCATTCCGTCGAGCGCGGTTACGATGAGCAGAAAAAGAGAAATCGCCGACGCCGCCAGACAGACACCGCGCAAGCGGCGGTTGTAACGAACTCCGGCGAGCCGGTCAAACCGGGAATTACTCATTCGATGCCTCCGGGGACTTCCCTGCAATCAAGGAACGCCACGCGCGCAATCGGTCCGGAGAGATTTCTCCGATCACGCGCAAGGCGGCGATCAGAACTACGGCGGAAATGATCAGACCGTATCCGCCGGGAAGAGAAAAGAAAATGTTCAGCATATAAAATGCCGCCGTACTTGCCAGCGATGCGGCCGCAATTCTGAGCATTCTGCCATAAATCCGTGGACGAAAAACCGTAACGAATTTTACGAGCGCATAACCGCAGGAAATGACTTCCCCCAGCCACGTTCCCCACGCCGCACCCACGGCTCCATAGTGCGGAATCAACAGAATGCTGCATCCCAAACTGATGACGCAGCCGACGGTCAGGCCGATCATCGGCGTACGCGTGTCTCCCGCAGCCAGCAAAGCCGTTCCGAACAGCGAGCCCATGCCCGTGAAAATGAGATGGCTGAGAATGATTTGCAGCGGCAGTACCGCTCCCGCATATTCCGCTCCGAACAGAGGAACCAGCAGAACTTGCACGGCGGGAATCCCCAGAGCCGCCATCGGCATAAAAATCAGAGACAATGCGGGGAAAATCTTCTCTAATCGTTCGGTAAACACCTCGCGGTCGGCGGCGGATTCGGAAATTAAAGGCAAAAACACGCGATACAGAATACCCTTGAAAATGAGAATCGGCATAATCAAACGGCTGGCCAGTGCACTGAATCCCGTTTCCAGATCCGTGGAAAACCATTTCACGAAAACCGTTTGAATCTGTGAATAAGCCAGCACCAGCAGATTGGACCACACGACCGGAGCCGATTCCCGCAGCAAACGGCGAGTGTCGCGCGTCGGAGCAAAAAGCTTAAGAGACAAACCTTGGCCGCGCGCAGCAATCCAACCGATTAAAACGTTCACGAGCATGAGCAGTGAAGAGCATATCGCCACGTCCGCCACCGTAATGCCGCCCTTGATTTGCCACAACGTGAACAGCAGCCCCACCGACACCAAACGTCCCGCTATTTTGCCGGGCACATCCCAACGCGAGAGTTTGTGCGCATCGAACAGCAGCGAAAGATCGAACGGCTGAAAAAGCAGATATGCGAACATGATCCAGACTGCGGAGCGGTGCACGTCCGTCAGCGGCGTAAAGGCCGCAACTATAATGGCCGCGATAAAAAAAGCTAAAGACAATCCGGCCCGAATCCGGAACGTCGCCGCGAAAATGGACACTTCGTCCGCCGGACGCTGCGAAAGTTCGCGCACGCTGATCACAGTCAAACCGTAATGCGCCGCCGTACTGACAAACGTGAGAATCGCCAGCACGTAGCCGTAGAAACCGAACTCCTCCGGCCCGAGCTGCCGTCCGGCCAGAATCAGAAAGGCCAACTGCAGCACGGTCTCCGCCGCCGCCCCGATCGCAAGTGCGGTAGCGTTGCCGAGCGTTCTCTGTGACAGTGTGTTGCTCACTTGATCAAGCCCAGCAACCGTTTTATTTTGCGCAGCGCCCGCTTGGGAATCGAAGCTCCGAATTCTACATCAGGCGCATCGTCTCCCCAAATGAGAGGGCCATATTGCTTGTAGGCGAGATTCGTCATGCGATTCGTTTCCGCGTTACGGCGATCCGAGAGTTGTTCGCGCGTGAGCCGGTAATGGTAGAGCACTTCCGGAAGATTGGCAAAACGATAGCCCCCGGCAAGGCATTTAAGCCACAACGTGAGATCTTCGGCATAGGGCAGTTGGTCAGAATATCCACCGATTATACGCAGCCGTTCAGATCTTCCTAAGGCCACAGGACCACCGATAGAATTCATTCTGCGAAAACTGCAAAGCAAATCCTCGTGCGTCGTCGCGAACGGATAAGCTTTGCGAATTCGTTTTCCCCGCTCATCTATGTAGTCGAACCACGCGCCCACGATGTCCACGTCGGGATGATCGTTCAGAAAAGCCACTTGCTTTTGCAGCTTGTGCGGATCCAGAACATCATCGGCATCGGTGCGACCGAAGAATTCGCCGCGCGCATGGAATAATCCGAAATTCGAGGCGGCCACCACTCCTTCATTCCGCTCTTTTTTCTCCACGATGAACCGTTCATCCACAAGATCCCGGAGGATTTCCTCGGAACGGTCGGTGCAGCCGTCGAGAACCGCAATGACCTCGAAATCCGTGAGAGTCTGCGCTTTAATGGATTCGACTGCTTCCGCCAGAAAGCGTTCCGCATTGTAGATCGGGAGGCTGAGGGTAACGACGGGCAAGGTGGATTTCCGGAAAATAAAGTGAATAGGCGAAGGGGCTAATCTTGGCTGCGAATATCCGGCTGGTTCGGGATATTGGAACAAAAAAGACCGGATAAACCGGTCTAATGTAATAAAATTCCACCAAAAAGAAAAGGGCCGGCGGAAAGCCCACCAGCCCTTAGCGCATGTTCCCGAAAAGCTATGCTTTATTTTTGCGCGGAATCAGGCAAACCATGACCTCAAAGGGTACGCCTTCCGCGGTAAACTCGATTACGACCACCGGCACTCCCCGCAAATGTCCTACGGAGTGCGGCCCACCAACAATGACGTTCGGCAGGGACAGTTGAAAACTATGCTCGGTATGCACCAATTCGGCTTTCGCATGCCCGGCTATCATGTTCATCAGCTCGCCGACGCCGTCCTGGATGTCATCATCCGTCTCTTCGCCGAGTTGAACCTGCAGCATGCGGCAAACGATGGTTCGGGCCAATAGATCATTAAACGTGACTGAAACAAAACCCTCCGCGGGACCGGAAAGACCCATCGTGCCGGAGATAAAACCGGTCGTATTGCCGTCCATCCGCAAAGTCAGACCGGTGCGAACGCACTCTATCCCGGCCATCTGCTTCAGTGTGTCGGTCGTGGCTTCAATAAACGGATTGATATAGCTGACATTCAGGCGGCTCGTGCCGTTGTCTTTTTTCACGCCGAGCAGACCGGCCAATTTCTTGGATACGATGTAGGGCTGCAAGGGGGTGACCAGAATGTCGGCGGCCATTTCCGGACCGAGTACGGATTCGGCGTTGCGTTTGCCCATTTCGCTTGTGACCAGCACAACCGGTACTTTTTTCGCTTCTTCTTTTGAGCGAAGCTGATTCAGTCGTTCCGCGGCTTCCGCACAGGCATCGGGCCAGAAAAAGAGCGCCAAATTGAACATATCCAAACGGGCGGCAGCTTCACTGTGGCTTAGACGGGTAATCTCAACATTGTATTCGGCCAAGAGCCGGCTGGCGATCTGCTCCTGAAGCCGGGGGAAATCAATTAAGGCGACGGCGGTACTCATTATGTCCATTCTCCGGGATTTCGGTTTTACTTGCTCATGCTTTCGTCATGGTCATGCTTTCCTGAATTTTCAGGGTCAGCATTTTCGCATCAAACGGCTTGGTCAGATAATTTTGCGCGCCTGCTTTCAGAGCTTCCACAACAAAGCTCTGATCCGCTTCGGACGTCAGCATCATTACGACGATGTCCTTATACGCGGGATTGGCTTTAATGACTTTCAGCACTTCTAAGCCGGTCATTCCGGGCATATTCCAGTCCAGAAGTACAAGCTGAATATCACTGGTCCGTTCTTCGATGATTTTGAGCGCCGAAGCGCCGTCAGCGGCTTCCAGAATCTCCACGCCCATTTCATCCACGCTGCGTTTAACGATCCGGCGGATGGTCGTGGAGTCATCTACAGTGAGTATCGCCATAAGTTCCTCTACATTTGGCCGTGGGTACGGTCTACTCCCAACGAAGCAGAGTGTGAGCAAAGAATAGACCAGCCACTCCAGAAAAATTAAGCTCCTGAAAAAGCGGAATGATCATTATGCAAACGACATAGTAGGGCTGTTTTTGCCTTCTGTCATATTGCAGAGAGCGGCAGAGAGTGCGAAGGTAAATCAAGTTGATGTTGCAGAACGGAACAAGAAAAGGTTGCAGCATGGCAACATGGCAGCTATGAAAAACGGACAATCCGGCATTCTGCCGGATTGTTTTTGCTTGAACTTGTTTTAGAACTTGCTGTAGGTTTCAGCGAATCGAATCCAATGCTTGCGCGAGATCGGCCGTGAGATCATCCGCGCTCTCGATGCCGACGGAGAGGCGGATTAAGCCGTCGGTGATGCCTAATTTTTCGCGCAGCTCACGAGGGACGGACGCGTGAGTCATGATGGCGGGATGATCGCAGAGCGATTCCACGCCGCCTAAAGATTCGGCCAGCGCAAACACTTTCAACGCTCCGGCGAAAGCGCGGGCGGCTTCGAGGCCGCCCGCCAGTTCGAAGCTGACCATGCCGCCAAACCCGGAAGCCTGCCGTTTGGCCAGTTCATACTGCGGATGCGAACGCAGGCCGGGATAGCTCACGCGGCGGACTTCCTTGCGGGCGATGAGAAAATTGGCGACGTCAAAGGCGTTTTCCTGATGCCGCTGCATGCGGACGGCCAGAGTTTTGAGTCCGCGCAAGACGAGAAAACAGTCGAAGGGAGACGGCACGCCGCCGGCGGCATTCTGAATGAACTTCAGTTGTTCGTACAAGTCTTCGTGATTTGTAATCAGGCAGCCCATCACGACGTCGCTGTGGCCGTTCAGATATTTCGTGCAGCTATGCATGACCAAATCCGCTCCGAGTTCGAACGGCCTTTGGAAATACGGGGTCATAAAGGTGTTGTCCACCGCGACGCGAATCCCGCGCTTATGGCCGATCTCCACAACCGCGCGGATGTCAATCACTTTCAGCGTGGGATTGGTGGGAGACTCGATCCAGATCCAGCGCGTTTCGGGCCGGATGGATTTTTCCACCAGCGCAAGATCCGAAAAATCCACGAAGCAGGACTGTATTCCGTGCTGCGCGCGCACGTTTTTCAGCAGGCGGTAGGTGCCGCCGTAGACGTCATCGCAGCAGAGCATGTGGTCTCCGGCTTTGAGGGAAGAGACCAGAGCATCAGTGGCGGCCATGCCGGTGGCAAAGCACAGGCCGAAGCGCGCGCCTTCGAGCGCGGCCAGCGCGTTTTGCAGAACCGCGCGCGTGGGATTATTCGTGCGCGTGTACTCGTAGCCCTTGTGCACTCCTAATTCGGGCTGCACGTAGGTGGATGTTTGAAAAATCGGAGTCATAATCGCGCCGGTGACCGGTTCCGGTTCGACTCCGGCATGGATGCAAGCGGTGTTGAAGTTCATGAGGGGAAAGAAAAACTTGAAACTTGAGACTCGAGACTTGAAATGTGAAAATGCCGCTAACTTGTGACAATACTTAACTTATTGTTGAAATGGGGGGAATATTTTTTGACCAAACGAACTGCTTTATTATTTTGTTTTCAAAAAGTTATGATGATTTCTTTGGTGCAAAAATAAGCGAAAAAGCGGCTGCATAAACAGGCTCTTTGGTAAATAATTATGTTATAAATATACAACAAATGGAGGCGGAAATCAATGGGGTGATTTGTTGAAATTAGGTCTTATGGATTGTATAATATGCGATTGGCAAATCGTTTGAAAATATGAGCAGAGGAATGGGCACGAAGGAAACCACGAATGAGGAACGATAAATGATGAACGAAGGATTTGGTAGGGACATGGCCTGTCCGCGAAGCGAGATCTCGCCGAGGCGGACCATGTCCGTTTTAGCGCGAGTTTATGTGCGGATTCCGGCGGGGTCAGCGACCCACGCTCGGCGGAAATTTGCGA
>RPQS01000117.1 GCA_003818605.1 Candidatus Zhuqueibacterota bacterium
AGTTGTAGCTATCGCCGATCTGGAGACGGCCAAAGCTGTATCCGTCGCCGAGAAGTTCAAGATTCCTCTATACTATCGCGATCCGGAGCGTATTTTTGCGCGTGACGACATTGACGCCGTTCACGTGTTGACCCCGACGAATTCGCACCTGGCGATGACCTTGGCGGCGCTATCGGCGGGCAAGCATGTTTTTGTGGAGAAGCCGATCGCCCGCAAAGCCGCGGAAGCGCAGCGCATGGTGGAAGCCGCCCGCGCGGCGAAGCGAACGTTGATGACGGGCGCGGATTTCCGTTTCCGTCCCGATTCCAGCGCGTTGAAGAATTTAATCGATGCCGGAGAACTGGGCCGCATCAGCACGGTGCGCGCACGCTGGCTGAAGAAGAAAGAGCGCTGGACGCGCAGTCCGTGGCTGAATAACGCCCGCATATCCGGCGGCGGCGTGCTGATGGATCTTGGTATTCAGATGCTGGATGTGTGCTTGTGGGTACTGGGCAATCCCGCCGTCAAGCGTGTCTCCGCACAAGCTATCCGCGACCGTCTGGGGATGCGCGTGGAAGACACGATGATTGCCTACTATTCCCTACAGGGAGACGTGTCGCTCTATCTGAATGTCACGTGGGCTTACATGTCGGATGAGAGCGACGTACAGACCATTTTCAGCGGAGCCAAAGGGACGGCCAGTCTCAATCCGCTAAAAATCACCAAAGAGATTCAGGGCAGCCTGGTCAACGTCACGCAAGGCGGTAAGCCGATGAAGCCCGCGGATCTCTACCGCAAATCTTTCGAACTTGAAATTGATCATTTTCTGCAGTGCCTGCGCGACGGCAAGGAACCGACGTCTTCCGGAGCTGAAGCCGTGGCATTGATGGAGATTGTGGAAGCTACCTACCGCGCCGCCGCCGAAGGGCGCGAAGTTGTCGTGGGAGAATCCTGAGGCACGTGTCGCCGCCTGTCGGCTTTCTGCTCTCCGCCTTTCTCGGCATTCTCAGCTTTCCGCCTGTCGGAATCTGGCCTTTGGCCTATGCCGCTCTGGTGCCGTTTCTGACCAGCGCCGTATCTTCTACTCCCCGCCGCGCATTGCTTTGGGGATACGTTTCCGGCTTTGTTTTTTTTGCCGGAATTCTCTATTGGATTGGGTTGAACAGCGGCACGGCACCGACGCTCGCGTGGACTTCCGCCGCCGCAATGGTCGCGATTTTAGCGACGATTTGGGCGATCACCGCGTGGGCGGTTTCGTGCACGGCGAAGAAAAGCGGTTTATATTGGGCGGCAGCGCTGTTTGTCGCGCTCACTATTTTCTTTGAAGTGTTTTGGGGGACGGGCGAGATGGGATTTCCGTGGGCGATCTGGGCGGTCACGCAGACCGGATTTTTACCCGCCGCGCAGATGGCCGAAATCGGCGACGTGTATCTGATCTCACTCTGGGTGCTGATCATCAACGCTCTGCTTTTTTTGGCATGGTGCGTTCCGCAGAGGCGGAAACGATCACTCACGACGTGCGCTCTCGTTTTTCTCGTTCCGGTTTTGTTCGGCGCGATCCGGCTATACACTTTTTCGATGGGACCTTCCGTTCCGGTTGCCGCAGTGCAGGGCAACACGCCAATGGAAGAAAAGTGGCAGAAGAGTGTCGAAGAGATCTTTGATAACTATTTGGCGCTGACGGAATCACTGACGAAAACGGAAACGGTTCTTGCGGTTTGGCCGGAGACGGCCACCCCGATGCCGCTGCGCTATCGGGCGTGGGCATCCCGCAGGCTGCAAATGTTTGCGGATTCATCGGGAATCAGTTTGTTCACGGGAGCGACGGACTACAAGGAAAACGGGTCCACGGGAATGCTGCCATACAATGCGGCGTTCCTCTATCAGCCGGGGAAACGAGAACCTTTCAGCTACGCGAAGATTCATTTGGTTCCCTTTGGCGAACGCATACCGGGACAAAAATTTATTCCGGCTTTAGGGAAGATCCGCTTGGGGCAAGCGGAGTTCCGACCGGGTGAAACACCGGTTGTGTTTCCGACAGTAGGGCGTGTTCCGCCGTTCGGCTGTATGATTTGTTTTGAAGTGCTGTTTCCGGAGATTGCCGCCGATCTGGTGAAGGGCGGCGCATATCTTTTAGCGAACATCACCGAAGACGGCTGGTATGGAAACTCCTCCGGTCCGTATCAACATCTGGCTTTAACCCGGCTGCGGGCGATTGCCGCACGCCGCGGCATTATCCGCGCGGCGAACACGGGAATCAGCGCGCTGATTCTGCCGACGGGTGAATTGAAAGCCACGCTGGCTTACAACCAAAACGGAACAGTTCACGGTTTGCTGCCCGCGCAGACGAACATTTCGCTCGCTGTAAGACTCGCCCGCATCTGGCTGCCGTTTTATGCTTTGCTTTTAATGGTGGTACTGGCGGGGATGTGGAATCGGGGACGACGCGGCCGAACTGCGCCGAAGGCGGCGTAATGAACGCGCGAAGGCTGCTCCAGCGCATCGTGTTTTTCTGCGCGACAGCTGCGGTTTTTCTTTTCGGCGGTGCGGGCAGAGTATGGGCTTTGGAATGGATCTACGTTACGCCGAATCCCGCCTACAGCCGCGATCTTTCCATGGGGGCCAGCACGATTGCGCTGTCTTACGCTCCGCAATCGCAGAGCATCAATCCCGCCGGACTGCAATTGTTCGACTCGCGCACGTCCTTTCACGGAACAATGCTGGTCAATGCAGGAGGGATTTACCAGATTGCCAATGCGCACGGAACGGACTCTTCGCGCAGCAATACAGATCGGATTTTCGATGATGCCCGCGTCTTGGTTTGCGCCGGAGCCGCGCAAATCCGCATTGCCGCGCTGGCGGTGTATTTTTCCCAGCCGGTCATGCGAAGCGGCGACGTTGCACGCTATGACAACTACCGGCAGCGCCTGCCGCTTGACATGCATCAGAACAGTCTGGCTCTTTCTCTGGCGCTTCATCCGCAGGTTTCCGTTGGCGGGCGGTTTGACCGCTATTACGAGTATGACACTCCGCAGGGAGACGGATATTCGTACGGCGTAATTCTGAGACCGCGCGGTTTGAATGTGGGAGTACAATATCAGCGGTTTCCGGCGGCCGGAGCGTTTGTCTGGCATCCGCTGGATCGGCGCGGCGATGAAACGACCACGGCGGGAGTTGCCATCGAGCGGGAAACGTATTCCGTTAGTTTTCAGGTGATGAATCTGACGAAATCCGATGCCATCGCTTTTCTGGAACCACACGCGGGAGTGGAATGGCGGCCATTGCGTGCTTTGACCTTGCGGGCCGGAGGCATGCAGTTTTCGCGGAGTCCTCGCTGGGCATGGACGGGCGGATGCGGATTGATTGACGCCAACTGGCTGCGGAATAAAGCGTCGCGGCTTTCGGTTCCCGACGATATTCTTCAGGTTTCGGTCGGAATGATTTACGTGCGCGGCGTTCCGGAACAGGCCGTCGGATCCTTGACGTGTGTCTGGAGATTCTAACCTGACCGCTGTGAAACCTTTTTTAGCATTCAGTCGTCTTATGATTGCGGTGGTCGCATTGACTGCCGCGCTGCTAAGTCTTTGTCCGCCCGTTCATTCGGATTCTCTGAACGTGAGTGATTCGCTGATTGGATTGAAACCGGAAGAACCGCTGTGGTCGGATTCCTCTTTGCAGGTCGCGGATTCTCTGGCCGGACAGGCGGGGATTGTGGAAAAGTGGCTGGCTCCGGTTGGAATAATTTTACTTTCGGGATGCGCGGCCATCCTGCTGTTTACGACACGGTCGAAATAGTCTGTTAATTGCATCATTATCCAAGAAATCTGCAACGCATGATCCGTCCGGTTTTTTTTCGCATCATGTTCTTCCTGCTGCTTTTGTCCTTGTCGGCGGGGCTCTTCGGCGGCTGCGCCAAGCAGTCCTTCCGCGAACCTCTGGGTCCGAATGAATCGTGGCAGAAAGCGTTGAATCTTTTCCATCAAGAGCGGTATTACCGGTCGCAGCAGGTTCTGCGCGACATCGTGCTCAATTATTCCGGATCGGCGATTATTGACTCGGCGCAGTTTTATCTGGCTTTGTGCAGTTTTCATTTGGCCGATTACCTGACGGCGGCGGATGAATTCCATCGCTTGGTGGAGCGGTATCCCTACAGTAAATTGACAGGCGACGCCGTGTTCTTCGAGGCGCGCTGCTATTATGAAGAATCGCCGGTGTACCAGTTGGATCAGGAATTCACAGGCAAGGCATTGCAAGGTTTTCAGAGGTTTCTGGAAGAATATGCGGGGCACTCCCTGCTGGACAGCGGCTACCGGTATCTGTCTTTGTGCCGGGAAAAGCTCGCACGCAAGGAATACGCAGCGGCTTCACTCTATTTTGATTTAGCGGAATACGCGTCGGCGATTTTATACTCGGATGTGGTGCTGGACAACTATTACGACACGCCGCTCGCGGAGTCCGCGTTGTTTCTCAAGGGCCGCAGTTATCACGCCTTGAAAGAGTGGGCGCGCGCGCGCAAAGAGCTTCAACTCTATCTGGAAAAATATCCGCAAGGCAAGCATACGGTTCGTGTAAAGCAAATGCTTGCTTCCGCCGAGCGGTCTAAAGACAGCAGTGCAACGTCCACGCCATGAACCGCATTGGTCTTTTCGGCGGGACATTCGATCCGGTGCATTACGGACACTTGAGAACCGTGGATGCGGCTCGGATGGAGTTGAATCTGGACCGCGTTCTAATGTTGCCGAATCCGCGTCCGCCGCACAAGCTGCGCGAGCCGCTGACTCCGTATGAACACCGCAAGGCCATGCTCGAACTTGCGCTGCAGGAGTTTCCCGCACTCGAACTCAGCAATGTGGAAGAATTCGCGGAGGGGCCTGCTTATACAACAGATACAGTTCGCCGCGTGATTGCCGCGCTGCCCAAAGGCGAACACGAGTTGTGGTTGATCGTAGGCGCGGATGCGCTGATTGAACTGCCGCATTGGAAGGATCCGGAAGCGCTGTTTCGCGACGCGAAAGTGGCAGTGCTGCCGCGGATGGGATTCGATTTTAAACGTGTGAATCCCGCTTACTTATCCCGCGTATGCGTGCTGCATTCACCGGAAATTCCCATCAGCGCCACGGATATTCGTAAGCGGCTGCGGGAGGGGATAGATGTGAAGGGGATGCTGGCCGATGCTGTTTTAGACTATATTAGGAATCATTGGCTCTATCAATAGTGTTATAGACACAAGCAGTGTCTGCATATTACAATGCATGATTTGCGCAAGAAACGCTAATCAAATGAAAAATGTCACAGTAATCTATTATTTATTATAGTATTATAATAGCATTGTTTGGGCACAAAGCTTGCCAATATCAGTCTTGATTGACAAGAATTTCGATAAATCGCTGGTCACCAACAGAGGTAAAAAATGAACCGCATCTCATTGATTTGTCTTCTGTGTTTGGTTTTGTCGGCCGTATCGTTAGCCGCCGACAGACTGCCACTCACAACCGCATTGGATCGGGACGAAGTGATCCTGATGCCGTCGGAAATCGGAGCTATCAGCCGGCTTGATAACGAGGAGCCGGACACGCTCGTATATGACGACAACGGCAGCAGCGTCTATTTTTCGACGCTCCGGAATTTTTATTGCTACGTGAAGTTCACGCCGCCGTCTGATTTTCAACTGCGCAGCATCTATCTGGCCTTAGCGGACTCGGTACCGTCTGCATTACCGTGCACGGTTTGGGTTTGCACGCCGAATGGAACGCGGCCGGGAGCGACGCTGGCGATGGCCGTTAACACGGACGTCGGCGAAGGCAGCTGGTTCTACGATATTACCCTGGACGATTCGGTGGATTTCGCGGGACAGCAGGATTTCATAGTCGTGATCGGCAAGGTTCCGGGTTGGCCGGCCGGCTGGACTCCGCTGATTGACGGCGGCACGACGGTGAATCGCAGCTATTACACGAATGCGAACGCCAACCGACTGACCGGAACGTACAACGCGATCACACGCGATTTCCGTATTCGCGCGGGCGGTTCGTATGCGTCGTTCGTGGATCTTTCCGTGGATGAGTGCTTCAACTCCGTCAGCGGTCGCGGTCCGGCTTTCTTTATGGAGCCCGGCGACACGGTTCAGTTGAAGGCGAAAGTCACCAACACTGGAAATCTGCCTGCGCCGACTTACACGTTGAATTGGGTGATCGAAGATACAACCGGTCAGCAGTACTTCACGACGAGCGCCAATGGTAGCGCCCTCGCCATCGGCGCATCCGAAACCTTGATTGCTCCGACCACCTACCGGATCGCGAATGCCGGCAAGTATGTAGCTCGCTGCACGGTTACCGTAGCGGGCGACGCCGTGGCCGACAACAACGTCGCACATCTGGGCATGTTCGTGAATCACATGCCGGGCTGGTATATGTACGATGATAACGAGAGTGACGGGCAGGTCAACTGGAGCGCGGGTACGGTTCTTGGCATGTCTTACATGCCCGTTCAACACACCGCCAAGATTGACAGCATCGCCGTAGCCACGGGCAGCGCAGGCACTTAGACGCTGGAGATTTACCGCAATAATTCGAATGGCGTTCCGCAGGAAGATCCCGCATGGACCCAGCAAGCCACATTTGTAACGGGTCTCAACACGTTCGTCGTGAATCCGCCGTTTCAGGTTTACAGTGGGTCCTTTACGGTAGCCCTGCGTTTCGCGGGCGGTCTTTCGCTGATTACCGATTCCGATCCGCCGGTGGCCTCCATGTCGCCCAGCAACGGCATCGCAGCCTGGACAGTGGGGCAGGAAGGTTGGGAGCTTGAAACAGGCGGCAACTGGATTATACGCGCGTATGTGGATACCTCGATCGCGACACCGCCGTTTGCGTACATCGAAACCCTGCCGGCCGATACGATGAACTTCGGACGCGTGGATACGACGGGCGCGACCATGGGCACGATCAATCTGCGCATCTACAATCGCGGCAACCAGAATGCTCTGCACGTTACGGGCATGGCGATTTTCCCCGTGACAATTCGCAACGTTTTTGTGATTCCGCCGGGTCAGTTGACGATTCCGGCCGGGGATTCCACGGATGTGGCGATCAATTTCAATCCGAATCAGATTCGTACTTACAACGGATTTTTCGTGATCACGAACGATTCCGAAAACGAACCGACTGATACCCTGATCCTGCGCGCTGAAGGCGTGGGTCCGGCGGCGGCGGGCGATCCCGTGAGCACGATTCCGTCCGAGTTCTCGCTCGAACAGAATTACCCGAATCCGTTCAACCCGACCACCGAAATTTCCTTCTCGCTGCCGATGGTTTCGAACGTGAAGCTGTCCGTGTACAATGTGCTTGGTCAGGAAATCGCACTCTTAGCGAACGGCTCGTATTCCGCCGGCGTGCACACGGTGACGTTTGACGCGGCGCAGCTTCCGGCGGGCGTGTACTTCTACCGTCTCGATGCGGGTACGTTCAGCGACATTCGCAAGATGCTGCTGCTCAAATGATCGCGAAGCGATCATCCTGAACCGCTTTCAGCGGTGAAGGATCTCTGAAACTCCCCCCTTTTTGTTTTCCCCATGAAATGGGGGAAAAGGGACTCCCCCCGTAAACGGGGGAGAGAATACAAAAAATCCCGCCTGCGAGGGCGGGATTTTTCTGTTTGCGATTTTCTATTCTTTGAGACGGTCGCGGATTTTATCGGCGATCTCCGCGAGCACGTCGTTCTGATCGTAATAACCGTCGCGGATTCGTTGACGAATGCCGGTCATGAGTTCGATTTGCTTCATGAGTCTGCTAACGGGAATAGCCCGGCGCGGCGTTCGGGGATCCTTGGGGAAATTCATTTCGCGCTTAAGACTCATGACTCACTCGTACTGAATTGCTCCGCAACATTCCTCAGTAACATTATCGGCGAAGACTCGTGAATCTTAACGGGTTGTTCTCATCCAACGGCACGTTTCGCATTCGGGCCCAGGCGGTGAATCAGCAAGTGGAGAATTTCATCGTCGAGCTTGTTCGACATTCTATCGAGCATTTGACGACATGCCTGATAGCCGGTGAGCGCAGGCTTGTAGACGCGATGCGACGTCAGTGCATCGAACACATCCGCCACGGAGCAAATGCGGGTCTCGAGCGGTATGGAAGTTCCGGTCAAATGCCGGGGATAACCGGTACCGTCCATCAATTCATGATGGGTGCGAATTACTTCTATCGCCTGTGGACGAATGACCTCTTGATGTTGCATGAGGCCGACTCCGTGATCCGGGTGCTGCTCCATCTGCTTGATCTCCCACGGCGAGAGGAGGCCGGGCTTGCGCACGATTTCGGAGGGCACGCGGCTCTTGCCGATGTCATGGAGCAGATAACCCATCGCGATGTCGCGTATATCCTCGTTGCGATAGTCGCCGGTCTCCAGCAGAAGCCCGCTGCCGATAACGGAGACATGGACCGAATGCGTATAGAGAGAATAGTCGAAAGCGAAGAGTGACACCATCGTGCGCAGCATCGCGGGTTCGCCCGCTATGGCGGAGACGGTGCGCGTGACGACCTTCTGATTGGTGGATAAGAGCAGCGGAGAGTCGGGACGCTCGAAGGTGGATTTGACCAACGACTGCGAGGTTTCATAGAGCACGCGGGATTTTTCCTGCGGCGGGATGTGTTCGGAGGCCAGTACCTGCCCGATGGTGCGATCCACATACTCATAGTATACGCCCGCATCTTCCTCACGGACATAGAGGGTCTTGACTCCGTTTTCAAGGAGTTCCAGCCGTTTTTTTTCGGTGAACTCCAGATCGGCGGCTTTGTACAGAATATAGCGATGACCCCAGCGCACCGGCATGCAGAGGTAAAGTTCAAACATCGCCCCGCTGTCCGGCCGCAACGTGGCCAAAGGAGCAGGGTGAAAAATGCCGGTGGTTTTTTCCACGGCGGGGGCTATCATAGTTTCGGGATACATCGCCTTCAGCTTAGGGCAAAGCGCGTGCCTGTGATTGTCTGAAATCCACACTCATCCCAAAAATAGAAGCGACCCGGCATTTCTGTCGGGTCGCTTCGCGTGAGGGCGCCGGGGCTCGAACCCGGGACACCCGCCTTAAAAGGGCGGTGCTCTACCTGCTGAGCTACGCCCTCATGCAAAACGCAATCAAGTTGCGAAGTGCACGTTAGAGAACAATCGTTTGATGGCGGGACGGACCCACCGAAATCATGGAAACCGGCACGCCGGTGAAATCCTGAATGAACTCCAGATATTTCTGCGCAGCGGCGGGCAAGTCGCTCCAACGAGAGGCCTTGTCCAGCGGCTGATCCCAGCCGGAAAGCTCTTCGTAAACCGGGCGCACGTCGGAAAGGATGCGGGAATCCGACGGGAAGTGGCGATAGGTCCGCGCTCCGTCTTCATAGGCCACGCAGAAGCGCAGTGGATGAATTCCGGTGAGGACATCGAGCTTGGTCAAAGCCCAGGAATCCACGCTGTTCACGCGGGCGGAAAACTTAGCGACGACGCCGTCAAACCATCCGCAGCGGCGCGGTCTGCCAGTCGTAGCGCCGTATTCCTCGCCCTTTTCGCGGAGGTTCTGGCCACCCTCTTCGGCATTGAGTTCTGTGGGAAACGGACCCTCACCCACGCGCGTGGTGTAAGCCTTGATAATTCCCGTGACCCGATCAATGCGGCGCGGCCCGATACCGAGACCGGTGCACGCGCCTCCCGCCGTGGGATTGGACGACGTGACATAGGGATAAGTTCCCATGTCAATATCGAGCAGCGTGCCCTGCGCGCCTTCGAGAATAATTTTCTTTCCGGCAGTGACGGCCTCCTGAAGCAAGACCGACACATCTTTGACGTAGGGGTCAATTTTTTTATCGAAGGCAATATATTCTTCGACAATGGCGTCTACATCGAGCTGCTTGGCGTCGTAGACGCGGGAGATGAGGCGGTTTTTGTCTTCGACCGCCTTACGGATTTTTTCGCGCACGTAATCGCGATCCAAGAGATCCACGATGCGGATTCCCACGCGCGCCGCTTTGTCTACATAGGCCGGACCGATGCCGCGGCCGGTTGTCCCGATGCGGGGACGGTCGGACTGCGCTTCGGAAAGCTGATCGAGCAGTTTATGATATGGCATGATGAGGTGAGCCTGATGACTCACGAACAACCGGTTTTCCAAAGAAATCCCCGCCGATTCCACCTGCTCGATTTCATTGATGAGGGCTACCGGATCCACGACCACGCCTGCGCCGATGACATTGACCGTCTGCGGCCAAAGTACTCCGGCAGGCAAGAGGTGCAGCACGAATTTGCGGCCATCGTGTACGACGGTGTGTCCGGCGTTAGCGCCCCCCTGATAGCGGGCGATGACGTCGGCGTCGGCGCTCAGATAGTCTACAATTTTACCTTTACCCTCGTCACCCCATTGGGCTCCGAGGACGACCGTTACCATAAAGCACTGCCCCTCAAAAAAACAGCCCCGCTCGCGGCAGGGCTGCGCGCGAAACACAAGGGAAGGACTACCGTTTTTTACCTTTGATGACCTGTCGTTCCGTCCATTCGAGAACAATCGGCGCCGCGATGTAAATGGAGGAGTATGTTCCTGTAATTACACCGACCAGCATCGTAAAGGCGAAGCCTTTCAGCACCGGACCGCCGAAAATGAACAGAACGAGCACCGTGAGAAATACCGTCAAAGACGTGATGATCGTACGTGACAGGGTTTCGTTAATGCTGAGGTTGATAATTTCACCCATGCGCATGGAGCGGAGCTTTTTCAGATTTTCACGAATCCGGTCGTAAACCACGATCGTGTCGTTGATCGAGAATCCGAGCAGCGTTAAAATGGCCGCCAGCACAGTCAACGAGAATTCATATCCGAAAAAGGCCAGAATAGCCAAAGTAACTAAAGTATCATGCAGCAAGCTGAGGACACCGCCCACGGCATAGACGAACTCAAACCGCCATGAGATGTAGATCAACAGCAGAATGATCATCACGATGGCGGACATGATTGCCTGACCGCGCAATTCCCGTCCGACTTTAGGTCCGACGATTTGCACATTGCGGATCGTAGCCTCATTTCCGGCGAAGGCATTGGTCAATTTCTGCTGAACCTGATTTTGAACCGTTTCCTGATCGGAATCCGCTTTCACGCGAATCAGGATCTCAGGCTTCTGACCCAAACCCGAAATGGCCTTCACTTCGCCGACGTTGAAGCCGGTGAGCGCCGAGCGAACCTGCGAATCCGACACCGGTTGATCGAACATCACTTGGATTTCGAGACCGCCGGTGAAGTCAATGGACCACAACTGGCCGCGAATGGCGAGGGTCAGCAAGCCGGCCACGATGATTGCCGCCGAGACGGAAATACAAATCCAGCGGGCGCCGACGAAATTGATATTGGTCTTTTTAAAGAACTGTGGCATTAGATGCTCAAGGTCTTGAGTTGACGTTTCTCGGTGATCGCGTCATAGATCATACGCGTAATGACAACGGCGCAGAACACGTTTACAATAATACCGACGGTCAGCGTGAGGGCGAAACCTTTGATGCTGCCCGTTCCGTAGATGAGGAGGGCGACTCCCGCGAAGGCCGTCGTAACGTTGGCGTCAATAATAACGGTGAGCGCGCGGGCAAAGCCGGTATCAATAGCGGCGCGCACCGTTTTCCCTAATCGTAATTCTTCGCGGATGCGTTCGAAGATCAGCACGTTGGCGTCCACGGCCATACCGATGGTGAGAATGATCCCGGCAATACCGGGCATCGTAAGCGTGAACTGGAACATCGCCAAAACCGCCATCAACAGGAACATGTTGATGATCATGACAAAGTCGGCGATGCCGCCAGACAGACGATAATACCAAATCATGAAAAGGACGACGGCGGCGAAGGCCAGGAACAAGCACAGCTTGCCGGCGGCTACCGAATCCTGTCCCAAGGACGGGCCGACGGTGCGTTCTTCGACAACATGCACAGGCGCAGGCAAAGCGCCGGCGCGCAGCACAATGGCGATATCGCGGGCTTCGGGCATGTCGTCCAGACCGGTGATGATAGCGGCTCCGCCGGAAATCTTGTCTTGAATATTGGGAGCCATGTAGACCTTATCATCGAGAACGATGCCGAGGCGATGATTGACGTTCGCTCCGGTGACACGGGCGAATGTCCGTCCGCCCTCTTTCGTGAACTGAATATTGACAACCGGTTTTCCCGCTTGAGCGGGATCGTATCCGGAACCGATGGTGGATTGCGCATCAGCCAGCGTGGTGCCCGTCATCTCCGCCTGCTTTTTCACCAGATAGAGAATCCAGTGTTCGGCGCCGTCGGTAGATTTCATGCCTTTATTTGACCAGAG
>RPQS01000118.1 GCA_003818605.1 Candidatus Zhuqueibacterota bacterium
GGAGAGCGACAACGGCGAGATAGCGAACAGAGAGATTCCGGACGCCCGTAAGAACGGTGACCGGAATGACACAAAGAAAGACACCCGCCACGGCGGAAGAAGCGGGGCAGGCGAAGAATGCAGACGCCTGCCGCCGCGACGCAAGAAAGGATAAAGGATGAGGCAGAAACGATGAATGATGAATGATGAATGATGAACGAAAATTTCGATTAGGCGGCGGGTTCCATCCCGCCGCTCTATCCGGCACGACAGAGCGTGCCGGCTAATCGGTGATGGTACAAAACCGCAATTCTATCTATGAAACTACATTTCTGCTTCATCCTACTTATCTGCGGCTCCCTCTTGGCCGCCGACGTTCCGCCTGCTTCCTATTTTGTAGCGAACGAAGGTCAGTGGGAGGCTCCGTTTGCTTTTCGGTATGACGGGGCGGGCGGAAGCTATTTTGTGACTTCGGAAGGGCTGACGATAGATCTGAAGCAATACAAACGGTCGGCAGTTAGTTCAGAGCCTGATCGCCTTCCGTGGGAAAGACGGGAATCGCGGCCAGCATCTGTGCGGGGACATGTGGTGAAGGTGAAGTACCTGAACGCAAATCCAACTCCCGAGATCAAAGGCGAGGAAAGATTGCCGCACTACAGCAATTACTTTTTAGGTTCGGACAGTTGCACATGGCGGAGTTTTGTGGGACACTATCGCAGAGTAATGGCTAAGAATGTTTGGGCGGGAGTGGATATCGAATACCGGATTGAGCCAGATGGAATCGAGTCAGTCTATCATCTGGCGGCGGGAGTTGATCCGGGTGTGATACAAGTGCAGTATGATGGATTGGATGCCCCGCTTCGCACAGACAATCAAGACAATCTGATCCTGCAAACATCTTTGGGAATAACCAGAGAGAAAGCGCCTTTTGCCTGTCAGGTTTGGCAGGGCAAGCGGGAAGAAGTGGCAGTTGCCTATGAAATCATGAGCGGAAACACAATCAGGCTTGCCTGTTCGGGTTACGACCGGAACATCGGAATGGTGATTGACCCCTTGCTGTACGGCAGCTTTTTGGGAGGGGGGGTAGATGAGGAGATTGAAGGGATTGATATTCTGCCTGACGGTCGAATAGTTACCAGTGGTTCGACCTATTCCACAAACTTCCCGACGACGCCGGGCGCCTATCAAGAACACTGGAATGTCGTGACAAATTCTTTCGCAGGTTTCGTTACGGAGTTGACGGCAAATGGGGACTCGATGATTTTCTCCACTTACTTGAGTGGACAAAGGGGGTATGTATGTCCTTACACGATTTCGGCACTTTCGGATGGATCAATTTGGACGGCAGGTTACATCGAGTCATATGGAGTTAATCCCCGATGGCCACTTACGCCCAACGCTCTGGACACAATCGCTGCTGGCGAATATGAGAGCTTTTATACTTGGTTGTCGGCGGATGGTTCTGCACTAATATACAGCTCATATCTTGGGGGAAATGGAGACGATTTTATAATCGATATTAAATTCGATACTACAGGAAAGCTCATTATGTCAGGCGCAACAGAGTCTAACGATTTTCCTGTGACTGCGGATGCTTTTGCCTCGAATCGCGAGTGGAGTTCTGATGGATTCCTGTGTGCCTTCGATCCCGTAGACCAACGGATTGACTATTCAACTTTCATTCCGGGTGATCACGATGATGCAATACTCAGAATCTGGATGCGATCACTGGCAGAGGTATGGCTAAGTGGTCGTTCATCCAGTTCTAACTTTCCGGTAACGGACGATGCTTTGCAGCCGCAAAATGCTTCGGGCGGAGGACCTAGCAGTACATTTGATGATGGTGTTTTTATGCGATGGGATTTGGCTGAACATCAACTTGTTTACAGCTCTTATCTGGGAGGATCGGACGAAGACCAGATAGATGATCTTTTTATGCTTGATTCTAATAGATTAATAATTGTTGGGCGTACACGTTCCATAGATTTCCCAGTCACTTCTCACGCAATAGACACGATACGTTCCGGTGGATTGGACGGTTTTATATCCTTGATCCAGATTCCTTCGGATACGATGATCAGTTCCACTTTCTGGGGCGGCAGCGATACCGATTATATTCAGTCCATATGTGCAGACAATCGTGGAATCGTAGTGATCGGCTGCACACGAAGTCCCGATTTTCCGGTCACGTTTGGAGCCTATGATACGGTATTCAACAACAATGGGCAGCCGGGAGAGTCCTATGATCTGTTCATTAGCCGGTTGAATGCAGATTTGTCCCATTTGGAATACAGCACATACCTTGGTGGAGCGGGACCGGATAATCTTTTTACCGTATGTTTCATATCCGCAGATACGGTTTGGATGGGAGGTGAAACCGGTTCCGGCGATTTCCCGATTACAGCACAGGCGGTACAGCCACAGCTTCACGGTGCGATAGATGCCTTTATAACGAAGTTCGCCATACCGGATACGATTTCCACGGTTACCGTTCGACCAACATTATTAATTCCCACGGACATCAGCCTGACCGTTTATCCCAATCCCTTCAACAGCACAGCGCAGATCACGTTCACGCTGCCGGTGACGCAATTTGTATCGCTTAGACTTTACGATGTGCTGGGACGGGAAGCGGCAACAATATTATATGGAATGAAGACGGCGGGAGAACATCGCGTGCGTTTAGACGGCGGCGCTCTTTCTTCCGGTGTGTATTTTTGCAGCATGGAGGCGGGAAGGGAAATGCGGACAAAGAAGATTGTATTGATGAAGTGAAGAGCGCACTGTCCGTCTTTGACGAGATGCGGCGGTCAGGCGACCGCCGCCTAGTAGAACGAAAACTCCGGGCGGGTGACACACCCGCCACGGCGGACAAGAAGGAGACCCCCCCTTTGCCCCCCCGTCCACGGGGGGAAACAATACTCGATGAGGGCGGAGGGATGAAGGATGAAGAAAAGCTGAAATCTGAAAGCGGAAAGCTGAATACAAATCCGAGCGGTAGCGGCACGATATATCGTGCCCGTCTTTGCTTTGAAAACAGAATCCCTAACGACGAAAGGGATTCCGTTCGCGGACGAACGGAATGACGCGCATATCATCATGAAGAATGCGCCCCCCCTTGCCCCCCCGTGAACGGAGGGGAAGAAGAAAGACGGGCGGGTGATACACCCGCCACGGCGCACCTTGCGGCGGTTGCGTCGCCATTGCCGCTCAGGAGAGCGACAACGGCGCGACAAGAGAATGATGAATAGAAAGCGTCGTAGCCGCGCACGGCAGTACGATCAGGACAGCGCCCCCCCCCTTGCCCCCCGTGAACGGAGGGGAAGAAGAAAGACGGGCGGGTGATACACCCGCCACGGCGATATCAGCCGTTACTTTTTGGCTTCGATGTTGATCAGACGGCTCTTGGCGGTTTCCGCTTTGGGCAGATGGATTTTCAGCACGCCGTCTTCATATCCTGCTCGCGCGGCATCGGCTTTGACCGTATTGGGCAGGCTGAAGCTGCGCTCGAAGCGGCCGTAGCTGCGTTCGATGCGGCAGTAGTTGTCCTTGCCTTCGCGGGTTTCCTGCTTTTTCTCGCCGGACAACGTGAGCACGTTGTTTTCCAGAGTGATCTTGACATCGTCCTGCTTGACACCCGGCAGTTCGGCGTGGATTTCAAAACTGTCTTCATTTTCCACGATGTCCACGTTCGGGCCCCAAGCCATCATATCACCCGTGCGGGAATTATTCAGAAATTCCTCCATCATCCGGCTGACGGGGCTCCAGCTTTCGATCCAGAACGGACGCATTATGTCCGTTCCCTGCGGTCTCCATTTGGCGATTGACATGGTTGTGATCTCCTATGCTTGGTTTATTGATTCTGGTTTCGTTTTCACCCTCGCGATAGAGTATTGGCAACCAGTATGCCGATCTCTATAAGAATTTGTTATACAAGAGAATGCTTGCATTAACTGTCTATAGAATTGATTTGCTTCAAAGCCCGGAATGTCATGATGTCATACTCGTCTGCCAAATAGGCGGCTTGGCAATTTCAAAATGACAGAGTCGCGATTAAAGCACTATACAGATTTGCGATATTCTGCCTGCAATTCAGCCTTGCCTCCTTGCAAGTTCGGGGCGATAAGGTTATATTCCTAAATTCAATAGGCGTTGTTAAACCGATTGGAGTGTGCATGATTTCCCCGAAGCACTGCCCGCACTGCCTGAAAAAAATTCCGTGGCGAAAACGCTGGAAGCCGCGGTGTCCGTTTTGTTTTAAGACGTACCGCCGCCGCAGCGGAATGAAGGATCGCAGTCTCATTGGCCAATGGCTGGAAGACCGGAACATCGCATTTTGGTTTTTTCAGTTTCTACTGCTGACGATTTTGGCGGCGATTACGATGCAATTATCCGGCTATCCCGATTTAATTCGCTTCATTGACGCGCGGCCCGTGTGGTTTGCGATCTCGATTTGGTGGGCGGCGATGTATATGTCGGTGATCGGGCGGATCTATTTCCCGCTGCTGGTCGGTGCGCCGAAAATCCTCAGGCGGGAACGGGCGGTGATTAAACACTATCAGCGATTGACGACGATCGGTTTGATCATCGGTATTCCGTTCGCGCTGCTTTTCGTCGGACTGCGGGACGTTTGGCTGCGCTTTCCCGGCACGGTGTTCCTGCTTTTTATACCCGTTTCTTTGTTTTGGGCATATCAGGCACTCACCTTGACGGACGTGGACTATGAAGACGAGCGGGTGTTTACCTTTCTGCAGGAATTAGGAGCGCAGGACCGGCTGGAGCACCGGCATCAGGCCTACTTCGTGATGATCGGCCTGCCGCTGGCGGGACTTCTCTTTTACTATTTTATGACCCATCATTGGCTGGCCGATGCGATTCGCGAATCCACGGAATCGGGAATCCTTGCCATGTTCCGCGAACTCTGGCAGCGCACCACGGGACGAGGATGAGAAAAAGGGATGAAGGATGAAGCGGAAACGATGAATGAGGAAGGTGGAAAATCCGAAGATGGTTTCCACATGGGATTGAACTAAACCGTTTCAAGGGGCGGGGAGATGAGCAGACGTTTGCGCAGCATCAGCATCGTACTTTTCAGCGGCATCCTGACCGGACTGGTCATGTGGTTCGGTTGGCAGAAAATGGACATAGGGAAATCCTTCGATCCGCGCATTGCCAGGATCGAAAGTCATCGTGACAGTCTGCGTGCATTACCCCGCTATCACGAATCAGGGGATTTCTACATTGAAGATGTTACGCTTGGTCTATGGATCCAGCTGGATGATCTTCACATTGCCGTCATATTGAATCCGCGCGACATGGATGCGCAAATCCGCAGAGTGGATCTTTTGTACAGATTGGGATTGCATGAAGACGCTGTTGTTGCGTTGGATGAAGCCATAGAATTAAATTCAAGACGAATCGAGCTATGGCTAAAAAAAGTCGACCTTATGCAGCGGATGGGCAGACGCGATGACGAGATTACCGCTTTAAATGTTGTGCTTCGTTTGGAGCCGAAGCGAACCGACTTATGGCTGAAAAAAGCGGGATTATGCAGCAATCCGGCGCGGCTTCCGGATTGCGCAGATGCCTATGAGCATGTGTTCCGGCTGGAACCGGAGAACAAGCAGCACCGGCTGGACTTTGCCTTAATTTGCCATGAACTCGGATGGATAAACAAGAGCGAAGAGATTTACGAAGGGCTGCATCAACGCTGGCCGAAGGATACAACGCTCTGGCTGAGCCACGCGGAAAAATTAGGGAATCGAGAGCAATGGGACGACTATGTGCGAGTCATGGATCGTATGTTAGCCATCTTTCCGGACAATGTCAGCCTGCGAATGTCCAAACTGCAATCGGTGAGGCTCTCGGGAAATCTGGCGGAGATGGAAAAGGAGAGCGGGGAAATCCTAAGGCGGGACACATCGCATCATGTTCTCTGCATGGTGTATCAGTATTTAGAAGAAGGTTACGATTATCGAAAAAAACCCGATAAAGCATGGGAGATGTGCAACCGGCTGATCGCCTTGGATTCAACACTGATTTGGGTTTGGGAGCGGCGAGGATTTCTGGGGCATTACGTTGGGAAAACGCTTGACGAGCAGTTGGCGGATTTCGACAAAGCAATAGCGCTCAATTACGCGATTGATCAGGGGGATCCATTTGGTATTACGGACGCGTTACAGGGCAAATGTCAAGTCCTGACGGAGATGGGAAAGATTGATGAGGCTTTGACGCTGGCGGATTCAATTATCGGCTTAAAAGACGATGCGAGAAAATATATCGAAGCCGCCGGGTGGGGGGCGAAAGCGTACGCTTTAAAAAAGACCGGGAGAACCGAGGAAGCCCTGGCAGCTATCGAAAATGTCATCAACCTGACACCGGATGACGATTGGGCGCAGCGATTCCAATCCAGACTATTGCGCCAATCGCGTCTGCAGACTCAGACAACGCCGGCTCATAGCAGGACATATAAAATCGGGCCGAATAGCGAGATATTCATTTCCGGTGAATATTTAGATGAAGCCGTGTTGGCGCGAGTTGATTCGGCCTGGGAAGCGGCCAAGAATGCCAAAGGCAGTGATTCGACCCGCGCGTGGCATCAATTCACGAGGCTCTTCAACAGCGCCGGGCTGCCGCCGGATTTGGACACGATGGGGCGAGCCGCCGTGCTCAACATGCAACCGCATACGGATGAGGAATTGATGGCGAAGATAGATTTTCTGGTAATGGATGGTCTGCTTGAAGAAGCGGAACGATCTTTGTCGGACGCGCTTGTTTATTCGTTTAATCCGCTGCTCCGGTATGAGAGAGCGAAAGTCCGGGCGCAGCTCGGATGGCGGGATAAAGCCCTTGCGGATTTATCGTCAGCCGTTTATGAAAATCCCCATTACAGGTATCAGGCCAGAAACGATATGGGTTTTCTGAGTTTGTGGAAAGACTCCTTGTTTATCGGCATTGTGGGGGAACGATGAGCAGTAAGGGATGAGGGCGGAGGGATGAAGGATGAAGCGGAAACGATGAGCGTTGAACGACAAGGGATTTTACATGCGACTTGTAGGGACATGGCCTGCCATGTCCGCTTGCCTATAGTACAGTGCCGCACGGCAGTGCGCAATGAAGACTCCGGGAGCGTCTGATGACCCTCCTCGGCGGAACACTTTGCGGTGATTGCGTTGTGGGCGGAATAAAGACGCCCCCCTTTTATCCCCCCGTGAACGGAGGGAAAAAGAGAGATCCTTCACTTCGTTCAGGATAACCGAAGACGTTCAGATTCCGGCAGGGTCAGCGACCCTGCTCGGCGGCCATTGAAGTGTATATCGTCATTGTCCGCCTTTTGCGAGATCTCGCCACGCGGACCGGTCGGAAGACCGACAACGGCGAAGAGAATGGAAATCAGGAAAGGAGACTTTGTTGAAGCAGCCTAAGAATTCCGCAGCATTGTATGTACAGGCAAAGGATTTTGCCGAACTGAAGCATCCGCGCGCGCTGGCGGTCAGCCCGGACGGCGCACGAATCGCCTTCACGCTCTCTTGGTGTGACTACGAAAAGAACAAATATTTTGCCAGTCTGCATGTTTTAGACACGCGCACGAACCGCGTACAGCAATGGACACGCGGCGAGTTTTCGGATCGTTCTCCGGTGTGGTCTCCGGACGGTTCGCGGCTCGCATTTCTGCGGCACGATAAAGGACTCGACCGCATTTATATTATTTCGCGCGACGGCGGTGAAGCCGAAGACGTATTTCACGCGTGGGGCAGCTTTGCCGCGGTGAAATGGGCGGATGATTTTACGCTGATCGTAAAATTCCGTAAGAACGACAGCACTCCCGAAATCGAAAAAGCGATTGCCGAGGGTAAAGAACCGCAAGCGAAGACTCCCGTTTCCCGCAGAATCACGCGGCTTTATTGGCGGATGGACGGCGAGGGCATTCTGCCGCAGGATAGTTTTCAACTCTACAAGCTCGACCTTGCGACGAAGCAATTCACGCGGCTCACGCAGGGCAAGACGGACATCGGCGCATGGGATGTCTCGCAAGACGGAACATTCCTCGCGTACGTGACGAACATTCATCGCGATCCCGATCTGCATCCGTTCCATCAGCAAGTCATTCATCTGAATCTGAAGAGCGGAAAGAAAAAAGATCTGCCGTGCCCGCTCGGAGAAAAGTATACGCTGGCCATCAGCCCGAACGGAAAGTATTTAGTGTATATCGGCCATCACAACATGAATCCGGCCTGGGAAACGGATCTGGTTCATCCGTGGCTTCTGGATCTGCGGTCGGGAAAAGTCCGCGATCTCACTCCGCGTTTCGACCGACAGGCCAATGATGAAATGCTGGGCGATATCGGACACGGCGGCGGTGCGCCGCTGCTCTTGTGGAGTGCGGACAGCCGCCAGATTTATTATCAGATCACGGATGAAGGCGACGTGTATCTGGCGCGCGCGGGTTTGAAGCCGGGCAAGCCGGAACGCATGTGGCCGGATAAAGGGCATGTGGCTTCAGCTACAATCAACGGAAAATCACTCGCGCTTCTTTATTTGAATCTGGACAATTTGGGCGAACTCCATTTCTGCGGCGATTGCACGGCGAATAGGCTTGCGTTTGAAAAAGTTGCCACGTTCAACACGGCGTATCTGAAATCGCGCGTGTTCGGGAAAGTGCGCGACGTGCACTTTCGATCCGGCGACGGCGCGAAGCTGCACGGTTGGCTGATCACTCCGCCGAATTTCAATCCGCGGAAAAAATATCCGGCGATTCTTCAGGTGCACGGCGGGCCGCGCATGCAGTACGGGCGGACGTTCTTCCACGAAATGCACTATCTGGCGGCGCAGGGATTTGTGATGTTCTACACGAATCCGCGCGGATCGCAGGGTTATGGCCAGGATTTCGCGGCGGCGACCGTAGCGGCTTGGGGCACGGACGATTTCAACGACGTCATGGCGGCGGCGGATTATCTGGAAGAGCAGCCGTTTGTGGATAAGAAAAAAATCGGGATTACGGGCGGCTCGTACGGCGGCTACATGACCGCGTACGCCATCGGACGCACGCATCGTTTTCGCGCGGCGGCGGCGCAGCGCGGCGTGATGAATCTTGCGACCATGCAGAGCACGTCGGATATCGGCTGGCATGTGCGCAACGAACTCGGCGGCTATTACTGGGAAAATCCCAAAGGCTACGAAGCGATGTCGCCGATTACGTACGCGCGCAACATTCGCACGCCGCTTTTGGTAATTCACAATGAAGGCGATTTGCGCTGCGCCATCGAGCAGGCCGAGCAGCTTTGGACGACGGTCAAGATATTAGGCAAAGCTCCGGTGGAATTTCTGCGGTTTCCCGAGGAATCGCACGGACTTTCACGCGGCGGCCGTCCCGATAGGCGCGTGGCAAGACTGGAAGCGATAGCGGAGTGGATGAAGAGATGGATGAAATAGGGATGAGGGCGGAAGAAAGACTGGAGACTTGAGACGAGAGACTTGAAAGAAATAATGAATGATGGACTGGCGAGTTAAGGCGCTGGCACAGAAATTATTGTGGCGGCTGCCGGGCGGCGTGCGCTTGAATGCCCGGCTGTCTTCCGCGTGCGCGGGTCACGATCCGCAGCAGGAACTGCTGCGGAAGCACGTTCCCACTTTTTTCCGCCACTGGAATCTTCTGCATGAAGCGCGGCAAAAATCCGATCCGCCGGAAGCGACGCTGGAAATCGGAACCGGCTGGGATCTTGATATCGCGCTGCTGATGTCTTTGTGCGGAGTGAAGGAAATCACCACGGCGGATTTATTCCGGCACGTGCGATGGGATCAAGTGCGCCGGCATTTGTTATTGTTCGAAGAAATCATTCCGCAAATTTCCGGGAATTCGGGACGCAATCCGGAAGTGGTACGCGCGGAATGGCGGCGGCTCTTGAACGCGGAATCGCTGGAGGAACTTTGCACTTGCGGGCGAATCCGCTACATTGCTCCGGTGAGTGCGGATTATCACGAAATTCGCGATAACAGTTTGGACGTTTGCTACACGACGGCAGTGTTCGAGCATATCCACGCCGAAGAAATCCGCCGCATCCTCGAAGCGACGCGGCGGAAGCTGCGTCCCGGCGGTCTATCCTCCCACATTATTGATCTGAAAGACCACTTCGCCTATTTCCAGCCCGGCTTGCCGTACAATCATTTTCTGCGTTTTAGCGAAAAAAGATGGGAGTGGTGGGCGGACAATCCGATGTCGTATCTGAATCGCATGTCTCCTTCCGACTGGCGCAAGGTGTTTCAAGAGACGGGATATGACATTGTAGTCTTTCATGCCGATGAAGAGCACACGATGCAGGGAATTCACGCGGAATTGCTGCATGAAGAACAGAAGCACCGGTCGAATGAAGATCTGCGGATCGGCGAGATTCACGTAATTGCGAGACGCGGACTATGAAGGAAAGGATGAAGGATAAAGGATGAAGCAGAAATGATGAACGCTGAATGATGAACGATGAATTGTAGCGCGCGGCCTACCGCGCTGCTTTTCAAACAGGATTGAAGTTATGACCGAACAAAAAGCGCCGTGGTCAGAGCGGCTGTGGCGGAATCCGCCGCTGTTTGCGCTCGTGCTTTTGGGTTTGGGATGGTGGGCGCATGTTGGTTTCGGCAATCCATGGCCGCTGCCGTGGCTATGGTTGAATAGTGTTGCCACCGGACTATTTCTTCTGGCGGGCATTTTAGCCGTGTGGGCTTTCGTTTGTTTTTACAGAAGCCGCACGGGATGGGAACCGACGGACAAGCCGTGCTTCTTAATTGCCTATGGGCCGTTCAAATTTTCGCGCAATCCCGCTTATTTGGCCTTACTCCTTCTGCTGATCGGCGCGGCTTTCTGGATGCTCGATCCGCTTGTCTTGGCGGCTCCGCTGCTGTACTTTTTGGGCATGAACACAACTCAGATTTCCTATGAGGAACGCAGGCTGCGGCAGCAGTTCGGTTCCGCTTATGACGATTACTGCCGCAAGACAAGAAGGTGGATCTGACGGAAAGGATGAAGGATAAAGGATGAAGGATGAAAAAGACTTGAGACCAGAGACTTGAGACTTGAAAGAAACGATGAATGATGAAGTAAGAGCAGTGGTCTGTAAAAAACTGAATGTGCGCAGGAATTTCTTATAGTCATTGGGAAAAACATCATGTCTTTATCATTTCATTCTCTTTTACGGATAGGCACCGGATTATTACTTGCCGGAATGCTTGTGCTTGGGTGCAAAGAATCCGGGGATGAGAATAATCCGCCGACGCAGAAGACGCGGTCGGAAACGATTCCAAGCGATGTGGTGAAGGGGACTCCGGCCACGGATCAATTTCCGCCGGTGCTGCATTCGAATGAATGGGATGATCCTGTCCCGATGGCGGGGCCGGTGAATACCGCCGGAGCGGAAGATGCTCCCGTGATCACGCCCGACGGCCAAACATTTTGCTTTTTTTTCACGCCCGATATCCGCATCCCGCCGGAACGGCAATTGATTGACGGCGTGAGCGGCATCTGGTGGTCGAAACTTGTGAGCGGCGAGTGGACGGAGCCGGAGCGGATGGTTTTGTGCGAGGACGTTGCGCTCGACGGGCCGATGTGCATTGAAAGCGATACGCTGTGGTTTGCCTCCTTTCGCGTAGGAAACTACCGCACCGACGGTGACATCTATCTTTGCGAGAACCGCGGCTGTCATTGGGAAAACTGGCAAAATGCGGGCGAACTGCTGAACGGAACGTACAACATCGGCGAAATGTACACGAGCGCAGACGGCTTGACCTTGATTTTCGACCGCACGGGCACGGACGGATTCGGCGGCGTTGATCTTTGGCAAACGGAATTCACGAACGGGAGTTGGTCAGTGCCGGAAAATCTCGGCGCGGCGGTGAACACCGCGCTGGATGAAACCCGCCCGTTTCTTTCATCCGAAGGAACTGAATTGTGGTTTACGAGCACAAGCCGCCTGGGCTATACCGGCCCGGCGCTGTTCCGCTCTGTCAAAACGGATTCCGTGTGGGGAGCGCCGCAGGAAATTATTTCGAACTTCGCGGGCGATCCGGCGCTCGATGCTGCGGGAAATATCTACTTCACCCATCATTTTTTCATCAACAGCGGGGCGATAATCGAGGCGGACGTGTACATGTCGAGGAAAAGATAAGGATGAAGGATAAAGGATGAAGGATGAAGCAGAAACGATGTACGATGAATGATGAAAGATGAACGGAAGAAAATGAGAAATTAGAAAATGA
>RPQS01000119.1 GCA_003818605.1 Candidatus Zhuqueibacterota bacterium
CGGATAACAAGGACTGATATCAAATGTCACAGGCATCGGCGGTCCAGGGCTTGACAATCCCGTCGTGTCCCAGAAAAGGGAAAAAGAGTGAATCAAGTGCGCATCTCTGTTCCAAGTGATAATGCCGACTATCAGGTCCGTCGTCTGGGGACAATCGTGATTTAAAAGCCAAGCCATGTAGTCTTCATCACCGGGCGGCCATGGGACTTGGTGAACATCTGGTATACCAAGCGGACATTCATGATATGTATACAACTGACCCCAATAAGTGTTAGGATAGAAGCTGAAAAGGTCAGCTTCGCCCGAATCCTGAGGATAGATTTCAAAACTCAATCCGGTTGGCTCATCACCCGATAAAAATGTCGTTTGGGCGCGCATGTAAAAAGCGCGGCATTCATTCAACGGAGTTGGCAAGGGAAACCGATAGAAGCGAATTCGAACACGATACGTATCCGAATTCTGAATTATCCACACGGTATCCGAACGCGTTGTGTCCAGTGGTGTAAAGACCAGATGCAGCCACTGGTACTCGAGAGTGTACAGCGGCTGGGCGGGCACTTCGATCACATCGCCGCAGGCGGCGGAAATCCAAAGGGCTAAGGCCGCGGATATAGCCACAACGAATCTAAACGGCATTGGTTAACCTCACCTTCCTCTCGTATGTTGGTGACAATCGTGATGGACGGATACATACCTACAAAACCGGATGTAACGCCTACGTACAACGGCATTCTGGTCTGCGTTTCACTCGTCCACGGGATTGTAATTTCCTTTATCGCCGCTAAATTTCCGTTTGGCATGCAGAAACTAAATCGAGCACGTTGGCTTGTGCCCGGTATGCGGCGGCAGATTCCGCTCAAGAGCAGGCCGTGATAATTCGCCTGTTCGCTCTCCGTGAGATAGACAATCTGCGGATCGCCGATATCGAGAAAGTAATCCTCCGCTGATGTCCACGTAGAGTAGGCCAGAAGCGCGGTGACCTCCCTGTCATCAATTAGAAATCCGGCGCTGTCCAGAGGAACGAAACGGATAACGCCATAATAACCTGGTAGCAAATCTTCATTATAGACATGAACGAAACCATCCCAACTGTTTCCTTGCAGCCTGACCGTTGAGCTGAAAAACGATCTTTCGGTGTAGCCGACAGAGGGAACAAGTACGGGGGGTGATATTACCAATGGCTCCGAATCCCAATCCCGTATCGAGTCAACCGGACCTGGATTCAACGACCGTACAAGTTCAAAGCGGCCATAGTGGGCATCGTCCTCATCCAGGGGCGAACAGGGAGCATCGAACACGGCCAGCTTCAGGCCGCCGAAACCAATAATAAGGGTTTCGATTTCTTCGTTTCCCCGTGTGAATTTAATAAAATACTTGGACTGCCTTCCCATGTAGGAGGTCCTTGCGTTATGTACGTCTTCGTGGTGCCATCCGGTAAAATCACGATATACACCAAAATGAAGACCATCGGTATACATGGTTCCTGAGTCATCGGTCGACAGGGGAACCCAGCCGATAGTAAGCACAGTTGCCAGTACTATTCCTGCCAGAGTAAAATTGCACTTATTCATAGACACCCCCTATTATTTTCGGTTGCATGGGTATTCGAGGATCGTACCCACCAAGTGGGTAACGGTGCTCATAAGTCCCCTTCCTAAAAACCGCTACATGATCACCTTCGGCGGTTTGGGATGAATCCAAAGTAATCGTAAATCCAAGCCTCTCAGACGTGCTGTAAGTCCCAGCGGGAACAGACGCAGAGCGTACGGAAAAAGGTATTAATCGTTCCACGGAAACGGAGTATTCGCCTGTGGGCAAATTCAGTTGCTCTTCCGTGATGTGATAAACCCGCAAGTCCGTCGAATCCGGATAAATAACCGGAAACACTGGATCGGACGGATAATCCGGATCAGCCCCGTCTTCCGCTGTCCAGAATACCCTTCGGCAACCCTGCAAATAATTTGGATCAACAAACAGAGTATCACCACTAGCCGGCGCAAACCAATAGCGAATCGTCCAGTAGCGAAACCGAGAGGGATTAACTCCGCAACCCAGAAAAGAATCGGGTAGCGTGTGCATTATTCTAACATCGAATTCATTGCTGAAATGATGACGTATGAAATCCGTGTACTCCACCGGTTCATTGTACATAATAAAGCAACGGCCGAAAATCGGCCAGTAATCATGTTGGCGGTCACAACCCAAAAACCGTCCTACTTCGGCAGCATCCACATATGGCTGTAACTGATTGAGTTTGTACCCATAACACAGCCAAACGTCAGCATAGCCGAGGTTTGATGTTGCCGTTAAACGCAACCGCTCCGCCCATTCGATGAATTCCACTTCGTGTGTCTCTATCGTGTCGTGGTCTTCAAGTTCAAAAACAGCGATAACATAATAAGCCCGGTCATATAGAATCCAGCCTGCACTATCACTCGGATTATCCCAGGCTGCGAAATACCGACCGTCAATGCCGTTTCGAAATACCGAATGTGTATTGTTTACTCGATCATGACATCCGACCGCGATGTCTACCTGAACCAAATCCCTGGCTAAACAAACAACGCTTCCCAATAGCAAAAAGAAGCCCGCGACTACTGTTTCAAGCTTCCGCATAACCCCTCCTTTGGTTGACGAATACTCAGTTAACTTGCCACCGCGACTCAGGAGAGTCACAACGGCGATAAAGAGATGAAAATAAATGATATCCACCATCCCTTGAAACAACAAAAAAGCGAACGCCTTTACGGCATTCGCATTATGACGGGAGAACAACCATAGGCCTATCCCTCCGGAATGAGACTGAGGTACCACCACTCAGACTTGTAAGAGAAAATACAAGAGCAATAGCAAAAGTCAAGGTAAATCTGCGAGAACCGAAAAAAATCGGCGATGCAATTTCATCCCTTAATCGCGCCCAGCGGCTTCAGGCGGGCAACGGGTTTGGCTAATCCTGCACCAGCGGCGACCTTCACCACTTCTTCCACGTCCTTATAAACATCCGGCTGCTCTTCGGCCAGCGTGGCTTTACTGCGCGCCTGTACGATGATTCCCTGCTCGGCAAGTTTCGCGCGCACGTCGTCGCCGCGCATGAGTTTTAGTCCTTGATGCCGCGACATTAATCGCCCCGCACCATGCGGAGCGGAACCGAAAGATTCCGCGAGCGCCGTCTCCGCACCGACTAAAACGTAGGAAGCGCGGCCCATGTCGCCGGGAATCAGCACGGGCTGTCCGACGTGACGATAAGCCTCCGGAACAAGCGGATGATCAGCGGGCAGAGACCTTGTGGCTCCCTTGCGATGCACGCACACGCGGCGGAGTTTTCCGTCCACCAGATGCTCTTCAATCTTGGCAATGTTGTGGCAGACATCGTAAACCAACCTTATGCCGCAGCGCTCTTCCGATGCCTGCATGACTTCCACCATCACCTTGGCTGCATGATGTTTCATGACCAGGCGGTTCACCCACGCGTAATTGGCCGCACATTTCATGGCGGCAAAATAGCGTTTGCCTTCATTGCTGCCCACGGGCGCGCAGGCAAGCTGGCGGTCGGGCAGACTGATTCCGTATTTGTTTGCGGCTTTGTCCATCACGGGCAGGTATTCCGTGCAGACCTGATAGCCGAAACCGCGCGAGCCGGAATGAACCATGATGCAAATCTGTCCTAAGAACAAGCCGAATGCCGCCGCCGTTTTCTCGTCGAAAATTTGTTCGACCACTTGCAGTTCTACAAAATGATTTCCCGCGCCAAGAGTGCCGATCTGATCAAAGCCGCGTTCGCGCGCGCGGTCGGAAACCGCATCGGGATCCGCTCCATCCAGACAGCCTTCATCTTCCATGTGCAGGCGATCCGCTTCGGGAATCAACCCCTGCTTGACCGCCCAATTCGCGCCGTTCACGATCACCTGCTCGAAATCGCTCTTGGAAACTTTCAAAGCTCCATGCGAACCCACTCCGGTGGGAATGCGCTCGAAAAAACGATTGACAAGCTGCGCGAGTTTCGGCTTCACTTCATTTAGATGAAAAGCCGTGCGCGTGAGACTCACGCCGCAGTTGATGTCGTATCCCACGCCGCCGGGAGAAATCACTCCCTCGTTCACGTCGAAAGCCGCAACACCGCCGATGGGAAAACCATAACCCCAGTGCATATCGGGCATCGCCAGACTGTTGCCCACAATACCGGGCAGCGTGGCTACGTTGGCCACTTGCTTCGGCGATTCGTCCACTTCCAGTTTTTTCGCCAGCGCTTCATTCAAAAACATAATGCCGTCCGTCCGCATGTCGGAACGGCCGGATCTTCGAATGCGGTAGCGGAACGGCCCGATTTGTTCAAAGGAAACGTGGTCAGATGGCATGATATGTACCTCCAAACAGCCGAAAATTCACAGATCGCAAAGAAATTGAATCATTGTAAGATTGTCTTCCCGCCGGATCGCAAACTCATGATAAGTCACGGCTTTAATGTCATATTTAAATATATGCCGGGCCGGATCCACAGGCTCTCCGGCTAAAACGGCATAGAGTTCGCTGCAAGATTTTTTCGAGCATTGCGTTAAAGTCCGCACGCGGCGGGGCAGCCATAGACGGCCATTGACAAAGTAAAGAAGTTCATTCAGGAAAGCGACCGTCCGGCTCGTCTCGTCATCACCCGCTATGGTAAGCTCGCGTTCTTCCGCTTCCCGGATGGAATCCACGGGGATAATCTGATGTACCAATCCAATGGAGGCATTTGCCAACGCCTCAAGATAGTTAGCACCCCGCGCTTGAAACATCAGATCACCGGAATGTTCTAACAGTGTAACGAATGGGGATTGCTGGGAGTTCATTGGTCTCTGTGGAAAAGTGGATAAATTCAGTATTTTGAGATACTTTTAGTCTGATTTCTGAAGGAATTTAAAGCACTTTTGCACTAATTATAACAATGTTTTCTTTCCGCAACCTCTTGTAGGGACTTAATAAAAGATTTTTTGCGGCAGATACCCATTAAAAATAAGCGTTGACATTTCGTTCAGAATTTGCTATAATTCCGGCTAAAGTTTCCCAACCAACATCGGAGAAACCAAAAATGACGAAGACAAAAACAATTCTGGTTCTGATTCTTGCACTGGCCCTGATTCCGTTGACGGCGAATGCGACCATCACCCGCGTGATGGGCTTTGGCGGCGAAGGCGCGGCGTACATCATCAAGGACGCGTACACACCAAACATTTGGCCGCAACTGGTCGCAAATTATCCCAGTCTGGCCGGCGCTGAGTTCAACTCGGCTGAAGGCACCTGGGATTTCAAGAAGGCGTACATTGACTATGATTTCGGTGAAGACAATGGCGTCTTGCAACTTTCGCTGGATAAACTGACCGCCCGTAAGTATGGTATGGACTACTTCGACGAAATGGATGCCTTGATGGGCAACTATAATCGTCTGAGCGCGATTTATGGCCGTCCGATGGGCGACATGTTGATCGGTTTGGGCTTGAACTATGCCGGAAAGTCGTACAAGTCGGAGGAATATGTAGACGGGGCCACTACCATTCCAGCGGTTGACGCTTCCTACACGACCTTCGGTTTACGCTTAGGCGCTTCGGCCATTGAGAAGCAGCTCGATCTGGCTCTGGGCTTTGAAATGGCCAGCTTCTCGGATGAAGAAGGCGGCACAGTGGTGGCTGAGAATGACGGCTCGATGTCCGTAAGTTTTGCTGGCCGCTTCTTCAAGAAGATGAGCGACCGTTATGCCTTGATTCCCAACGTAAAAGTCAACATGATGAAGGACGGCGTGAAGGGCGATGGCTGGTCTGAAAGCGCTTCCACCACTTCCTTCGGATTGGGCTTGGGCAACAATTGGACGCCGGTTGAAAATGCGCTGGCAATCTTCGAGTTGGGCGTCATGTCCACCAGCAACAAGTGTGAAGCGGAGAGCGGCGGTGTCAGTTCAGAAACCACCGACTCCAAATTCGACATTTACTGGAGACTGGGCTTCGAATCCAAGATTTTCGGTTGGTTGAACGGCCGCCTCGGCGCGGAACGCTCTTGGGTTAGCTCAACGCTGGAAAGTGAATTGGGTAAGCCCGACATCGGCTACTCCTCAACCTCCACCTACCTCGGAGCCACGATGCATTGGAACCGTCTCTTTATAGACGTTCTGGTTGCACCGCAGTTCCTGCAAGCCGGACCGTATTTCATATCCGGTATGGAATGCAATACGTTCAGCCGCGTGTCATTGTTCTACAAGTTCGCCGAATAATTTATTCGGTATCACGATTAAAAGCGGACCGGGCGATTGCCCGGTCCGCTTTTTTTATTATCGCCGTTGTCGGTCTCCTGACCGGTCCGCGAAGCGAGATCCCGCCAAGGCAGACCATGGCGCCATTGCGACTCGGGAGAGTCACAACGGCGGCTACAACTTCCGTTCACAATGCTGCATGCTGCGCTTCGCGGGGGCGGGCAATCCGTTTTTTTCTCACTTAAGCAATAACAATTTCTGCGTGGCAGAAACCGGACCGCTTTCGAAACGGCACAAATACACTCCCGCAGCCAAGCTCTCGCCGCTAAAATTCACGCGGTGTTTACCCGCCGCATGCCGACCTTCCGCCAAAACCTGTACAAGCCTGCCCTGCAGATTGTAAATCTCCAAACGAACGCTGCCTTCCCGCGGCAGCGTAAAGCTGAGCGTAGTAGACGGATTGAACGGATTCGGATACGCCGCATGCAGAATCGGATCGCGCGGCAAAACGTCCGGCATTTCCGGCACGTCCAGCACCGTAACCAGCACGGGAATACGGGCTGTGCTGTCCGGACAAGCGCGCAGGTGCAGATTCAGATAACCGTAAAAATCGAACACTCCGTTGTTCGTGGTGTCGGCCAGAACATCCACCGAGACAATCACAGAATCCCGCGCCGGAACATAGCCGTGATCCGGGACAACGGTAAACCAGCTTGTCGGAGGAATAACCGGTTCCGAAACCACAGCATATTCCATCGGCCCCGTACCGATATTGCGAATCACAAAGGGATGGTGAGTCAGAACCTGATTATAGACGACAATATTGACCGAGGACTGCTGTGATATAAATTTGGGAATTCCCGTGGTCAGAGTCAGCTCCTCAATCGAATCCGGGGCAACCGTGATTCCGGGTGTCGTATCGCTGGAGACGCATGGACCCCAGACCATCACATCGTAGGTTCCGGGTGTCAGTTCCAAGCGGAAGCGGCCCAAAGCATCCGTTGTAACATAACGAGCGCTGCCGACCACTCCCACGCGCGCGGCATGCACGGGTTGACCGGTCTCCACAGCCTGCACGACTCCGGTGATTCCGCCTCCTTGCGGGAGACGCACCAGATAAATTTTAGGATAACCCGATTCCGTCACACTTCCAAAAAGGAGCGCACCGCCGCTGTGAACGGGGAGGATGCCGAAAAATTTCGATTGCGGGCGAAAAAGGTTCACCCATGATTGCTCCTGAACCCCGTCGGAATTGGTGTCCAATATCCACGGATAGGGATTCAGAGTATTGACTCCGGCATAGCCGACGCAGCGCACGCCCCCGCCCCGCCGCGGGACAATCCCGCGAAGCTGTTCATCCGTTTGTCCGACAGTGTAGGATTGACTCCAAAGCGGATCACCGGCCAGCGACGTCTTGGCTATAAAACCCCGGTTGGAAACATCCGTTCCGGAACGCCCCGCCAAATAAATCCCTTCATCGGTCACGGTCATGCCGTAGCAACGTTCGACGCTGGTGGTGCCGAAAGACCGGTTGACTACGACAGTTCCCATACTATCGGTGATCAACAGCCATAAATCATAATCTCCCACGGTCCACGTTTTCGTGACTCCGGCGACGATGATTTGGCCGTTGGATCCGGGCAGAACGCGATTGCCGAGGTCGGTATCGGCACCGCCCAGCATGCGGGTCCAGAGTGTGTCGCCGGTCGGAGTGCACTTAAGCAGCCAGGCATCCGAGTGTATTCCATCGCTCCCTAACCGGTAGCCGACAATTGCGATATTGCCGTCGGGTAAAAGACAGGCGTCATTGCCTTGCGTCCAGCCATTGCTGGTATAGCTCCGCATCCACAGGCTGTCTGCTTCCAGACTGAGACCGGTTAGAACCAGTTGATTGGGCGTCGGGCCGGTCCAGGCGTACCCGATGACCACAAGATCACCATTGAAAGTTTGCACAATCGCCGCGGCTTGTTCGGCTCGGTTCGCGGCTCCCAGCGACCGTGTCCAAACCACCTCGCCGCCGGACGAAACCCGTATAACCAGCATATTCACATCCACCGCATTGGGGTCGGTGACTCCCGCCAAAATAAAGCCACCGTCTTCCAGCTCAAGAGCGGCGTTGATCAGCGGATTATTACCGTATTGGATGTGCCGTGTCCAGAGAGTATCCGGCTGAGCCACAGCAATCTCGGCCTGAAACAACAGACCCAGAAAAATGAGGCAGCAGAGTAGTACGCGCATGTTGAACCTCCTGATAGAAAAGCAATATACAAGCTTTCTCTGGGCAGGTCAAGTATTTCAGAAGAAATGTTCTCTAAAATAAATGCACATGACCAATCCTGCCCGCGAACCCGAAAGTCGGTATTGAAATAGAATATAAACAAACAACCGCCTGCGCGAAATCCGGCGGGCGGTAGCATAAATAATTTTATCTTACAAGAAAACATAATGGAACAAAGTTGCGGATTACTCGACAATAATAGTCCCGGCAGCCTTCGCGCCACCGAGAATGATCGGAAACGTGCCTCTCTTTTGTGGATTGATTGTGATGATTGTCGTGTGACCAGCCGGCAATATTTCATAAATATCAAGATCCTCGATTCCCATATATTCCTCGGGCGGCGTTTGTGCATAGCGGTGAATAATCAGATCAGTTATTTGATCGAATTGCACATGTATTTCGGATGGTGTAAGTTCTTCAATTAATTTGATCTCGATCCGCCGGATTTCGTTATTTTCAGCATTTGATTTGCTTTTTTTCCGGAAAACGAAATAGCCCAAAAGTCCCAAAGCAAGGACGATTTGCAATATTAAACCATAGGATTTTTCAGGAATTGTTAAAGCAAAAACAGAAATTGTTACGGCACTGTACATAGGATAGGTATGGTGAAATGTGGTAACCTATGGTAAACAACCTCAATTCGGCCAATTATCTGAAAATGCTTGTTGACATAAATCGAGAAAATCGTTACGTTAACAGTTGCGGGAACTTCATTGTAGATTCGATGGTATACGAAGTGCAGCCATTGCGAAATGGGACATTTTGATCCAAGCGAAGAGTAGGAATTTCAACGAGCGAAAGGACGATGAACCAATGGTGATCCTCAACATCCAACAGGCTGCGAAGTTCTTGGGTAAGACGCCCGCCGCCCTCCGGAATGGTTACAAAAGGTGGGGTGTTCCGCATTTCCGGCTTGGCGGACAGATTAAGTTCACGCAGGAAGCTCTTCAGGAGTGGGTTGCGAAGAACATGGTTGAAGCCATGCCGCAGGAACCCAAAGATAAACCGGCTCCCTCCGGTGATGGACGTCGTACCAAGCGAGGTACATCCAAGTCCGCTTCGCGGCCATGAACGCAGCTTTTCGGGCCGAGTGCCCGCAAGGTGATCGAGGGTGTTCCGAAACGGAACACCCTCTTTGTTTGTGAAGGTTTGAACCACACCCCCGCGATCGCGCGAGGTGCGGATTTCAGCTTTCAAGGATTCGCTCGTCTTCAAAACGCCAGGCCGGATCCACAATGCAGAGAAATTCCAGCCCGTCCGGGCCTAACGACAGAATTCGCTGCTTGCCGCCGGGCGGAATATAGACGGCATCGCCGGGCTGAACATCGCGAATATCTCCGTCAATCTCCATCCGCCCGTGCCCCGAGAGAATATAGTACACTTCCGTGGTGCGCAGTGTATGGAGTTTCGACCATGTCTGCGGCGGGACTTTCGCATGAGCCAAACTGCAGCGTATAATCGCTGCATCCCGATCCGGATGCAGCAACTCGCGCAAAACGGTATGATCTCCGGCGGTGATTTCCCGGCAATTTTTCAGAGTTTTTACCAGCATAGCAGGCTACGATTTCATCCACACGCCCATTCGATAGCCGTCCGGGCTTTGGAAGATTCCATACTGTCCGAAACCTTCCGGCAATTCGGTTTTGGGTCGGACAACTTGCCCACCCAATTTTTCGGCCATAGCCAAAGCGGCATCCACGTCCGGGACTTCCACATAGATATAGAATTCATCAATAACCGGAATCTGCCCGACACGGCTTATCCCTCCGATATATTCCCCTTCGGGTGTAGCAAAAAGAAGATAGTCATCGCCATAAAATTGCTTGAACTTCCAATGAAACAGCGCACCGTAGAACGTGGCGGCCTGCTTCAAATTGAGAACAGGGATCTCAACATGAGCAAAGGTGTACATGGTTTCTCCCGGAAAAAAGGGTGCAATTCGATTGTAGATTAATAGGTCAGCTTGTGGCAACAAAGGGTAACTTATTTTCACGTGATTGTCAATACTTGAAAGATAGCAGACCTCGGGAACCGGAATGGTTTCCCGGTCGTTTGCAGGATAGTAACTACCTTTAAGCGGGAAAATCATGAAAAACACAGCTTGGAAGCTGATCAGCGTTGCCAGCGCAGTAGCCTTGATAATCGCAATTCTGGTAATACCAATCGAACAAGTGCTTGCAGCACCCTTAGCGGTAGGTTCATCGCTGATATCATTTTCCCTGAAAAACGTGGATGGGAATACGGTCTCGGCAGCGGACTTTGCCGATAAAGCGGCTTTGGTGGTTGTTTTCTCGTGCAACCATTGCCCTTATGCCGTAGCTTATCAGGACAGGTTGATTGCCTTGCAGAAGGAATACGGTGCGCGCGGCGTGCAGTTTGTGCTCATTAATCCGAATGATCCCAAGAAGCAGCCGCAGGACAGTTTTGAGAACATGCAAAAGCGGGCGAAGGAAAAAAGTTATCCCTTCCCCTATCTATTTGATGAAACGCAGCAGATCGCTAAGGCCTACGGCGCGGCTCGCACTCCGGAAGTGTATCTGTTCGGGTCCGACCGCAAGCTGGTTTATCAAGGCCGGATTGACGACAACACCGAAGACAAACAGGTCAAGACGCGGGATTTGAAAAACGCTTTGGATCTGCTGTTGGCAGACACGCCGGATAAAATTTCACCGCGCACGACGAAAGCGTTCGGATGCACGATCAAGTGGAAGAACTGATTGCCGGAGAGTTGAGATCCATTCGACAGTGAGTTATCCTTGGGAAGGAAGAACGAATCCCCGGCGAAAGCCGGGGGTTTTGCGTTGGTTGCAAATCATTATCGCCGTGGTGACTCTCCTGAGTCGCAATGGCAGCATTGCCGGTCGGGAGACCGACAACGGCGAAGACACTCGGCATTTTATCGGTTGATTAAACCTAGAATCGCCACTATCGAAATGATGTAAAACAAGATTGTAATAGAACGATGTATCCAGATGAATACACGCTCGGTTGTACTCATGTGACGCGGTAAGACATGTGGGTGCTCGTAGTGCGAGCGTTTGTGGGTAGGGTGTCGATGGGGCATTGTTGGAGGAGTTGAAGGTGGGAATTGAAGGAGCGGACGAAGATTGGTAATAGACATCAACGACAATGCAGACAACAAAGAATTGCCTGTGATCGTTTAGACTGTTTTTGGAGGGGGAAACATGGCAAAAGGAAGGCGTTAGGAAGGGACTGTAATATAACTTTATCACCTGCAGTTGTCAATATGTCTTTTTATGTATACGTAAAAAGCAAAATGTAAGACGAAACCAGTCATATCTTGAAATCTGGACAAGAATTGAAAATTCGTTTTGTTGCATGAAGACCTGCATTTCCATTTTCAGTGGAGAGGCAGAGTACAATAGAATATGAGAAATCTCCGCCTAAGAGGCGGAGATTGGTACCATTGCCAGTCGTGAGAGCGGACAACGGCGGAAAGGGATTTCGACGAATTTCGTCGGGATCACAGATCCCGCTCGGGGCGCCAGAAAGAATACACCCCCCTTCTTTTCCCCCTTTTTAGCAAAGGGGGGACAGCGTTGTTCTATGTTCACAACTCGGGGGATTTGATGACCATTAATTTTTCGATCTGCATATCGCGGAGAGTGTGGGGAATGCCGCCGACATCGAAGCCGGAATGCTTGAGTCCGGCAAAGGGCATCCAGTCCACGCGGAAAGCGGTGTGATCGTTGACCATCACGGC